>CAZFPS010000008.1:0-11547 GCA_964520705.1 uncultured Planctomycetia bacterium
ATGCTATTACTCCTGAGAAAATCGCCAACACTATTAATCCCGTATAGCGTAAGTGCTGGGTAGTGTATGTATGTGAGCTTGGGCCTTTATCTCTATTTGTAATGGGCGAGCTGGAGGAATCTCTAATAGCGATAAACGAGGACTCATCTGTTATCTTTAAAACACATTCTTCTCTTGCTAACTCCTCAAGTAATTTCTCAAGATAACTTCTCGCAAAACCATACTTTTGCAATGTGGTTCTTTTATAGATCTCATCAAATTCAACAGGGCCATCACTATTGCGCAGTACCTGATAAATAAAGTATTTAATTACGGTCCTCTTTGGAATATAAACCCTTGTTCCTCTGCCACAGTCTTCAATAGGGATTCTCTCTGAAGTGTAAAACTTTGTTCCTGTGCGAAGATACATAATTCTACCTTTATTAAACCTTAAAATTTTCTGAATATGTTCATCTATTGCAGAAGTAGATTTTTCAATACATAATATAACTTTATCCTCCACAGTGGCATTGCCAATTCTGCCTAAGTGCATCAGATAGATTATAGTAGCTGCTCTAAGCTCCGAGGCAATGCCTTTATATCTTACGTCCTTACCTATATTCCAAGGTGCATTCATAATTGTACTCTTAAATAGTCTATTGCTAGGAACTGCTTTGTCCTTAAACTCATCAAAATGGATAACTCCTTCTACCAGCCCTTGTTCTGAAAATGCTACAATATAGATATTATTCGAAGTATCTAAATCTAATGGTAAAGCAACAATAGTAAACTCATCTCTAATACCTCTATAACGAAACCCCAAAGATGCGTCTGATTCCTCACTTAACCAAAGACTTCTTCTATCATCGCCAAAAAACCCTTTTCGGACATTGTCAATATTGTCTGCCGTTACCTGCACTACTCGAATATCCTCATGCTTGCCTGTCTGATTGTTTATTCTTCTAACGGTATAATCTATCTTCGGTTGCACCACGGGCGAGCTGGAGATGCCTGTTACCGAATTGCACACCCCCACCAGGGTGTGCAATTGTGAACGTTTACTCATCGGCGAGGAGGCGGAATCTATGAAGTTACTAGAAGTTACTAGAGGTTGCTTGGTGTCGTAAGAAGTTGGCCTGTGTCGAGGCTTAGCCTTGTCATATGATGCGAATGTTAATCGTCGTTGCGCCTGAATGGGACTGGAAGTTTTAGGCCTTGTATATTGTATATCGATTGTTTCTAATAGGCGCCTTAATGAAAATTTCTTATATATCTCAATTAACTCTAGAGCATCACAGACAGCATCTTCCTCCCCTGGCTTGTTTAGAGATTTATCCAAATCAGGTATATCCTTTCCATAAAGATAGTGATTCTTGGGTAAGAAGTCTGCGATAAGGTATATTGGTTTTCCTTCTATTAAATCGCCAAATATTTTAATAAGTTTCTCTCTTTGGCTCTGATCGGCAACCAAGATAATATCAGAGTTTTGGATAGCGTCTTTGCTGACCTTTTGAGGCAAAAATTCACGTGGCAAGCCAATATTGACATCTAACTTATAGTGTACATAGAGATACTTATAGAGACGCTTATAAAAAACCGTTTCTGCTTGTTGATCTTTTAATGAATCTCGCATTCTATTGCAAAAGTATTCTATTGCAAATGGGTCCGGCATATCTAAACCTGCTGAAATAATCTTAATATCTGTTATGTAATTTATCATATGACTAAGTTGTCTCTGTAAATAAAGCTGTAGAATTCGGCTCCTAAAAAGATTAAATTGACAAATAATAATTATCTGTTTCTTCTGAGTTAATCCATTTGACTTTTTCGAAATTGGCGAAGAGCCGGTTTGGCCTTGAGGCAATTCAACTTGTCTCGCTTCCACCGGGGCGGTGGACCATCTTGTGAAGTTAATCAATGTTAATCGTCGTTGCGCCTGAATGGGACTGGAGGACTGATTACCCTCACCTCCTTTTGTTGACTGCAGCTGTATACATCCTCTTCCTATATCCACCTTAACCAAATATAAAATCAAATCTCTTGTTGCCTGTTTGTTCGTATTACGCAACTTGTTAATAACCTCTGTATTATGATATATTGAGTTTATTAATTTATCCGGACTAATCTCAGTAACATCTGCTTTTAAGCCGTGACTATTAAATTCATAAATTAATCTCCCCAAAAATCCTATCCCTTTAGAATCGCGTTCAAAAAAGCCATTGCTTAGCAACCCAGCAAAAAATCCACTATCATTAGCTTCGGTAAGTATTCTTATTGCCGCATCTGGTTTACACATTTTAACCATATCTGATAAAGCAAGTGCCAAGCAATCATTAATCGCACGCGGCATAGTACAAAATATTATATCTGCTAGATGTTGAGGTAGTAATTCAATCGGCCGTAGCCCTACGCTTGTATTGAGCACAAAAATATCTTTATCTAAAATCATGTTGCTGATAGCATCTACACAGTAATCTACATCTGGTTCTATACCTACGATAATAGCTTTGGGATATTTATTTCTTAATTCCTCAAGCCCTCGCCCCCTGTAACACCCTACATCTATGATTACTATTAATCCCTCTTTCTCTGCATAATTTTTCAAAAATCCTAAAAACTTCTTAGTAAATACTGCTGTAAACATTGAAATATTAGATGCATCAATAGCAGCCAGGATATCTTCTTTTATTTTAAAATCCGGATTGATGCGCTGGATATAATTTATCAAAGTTGTAATAATGAATTTGTTAGCAAGTTCTCTTGAATCCACACCATACTCTTCTTCGCTTGAACGCAACGGCGAAGAGTTAGCTTGGTCATTAGGAGATTTAAGCAATTTCTTGAGCGCATATTTAATTACACCAATATTAAATTCAAATTCAGTATTAATAACTGTAGGCGTTATGCTAATAAATCCCACCCCTTTTGGTCTCTGCGAACAAACCAAGAGTAAAGTACGCCTTTCAGTGTTTCCAGCATCTTGAGCACTCCATAATACTACTTCTTGTAAGGGTATAAAGATCTTGCGACGATGAGTAAGGAATCCGCCACGGGCAAGGGATTCATCAGCTTTGCCTATAAAGTTTGGCCTATTTGCCATTCGTGTGTCTATCTTTGAGGCAACTGCTAATGTTGCTTGAGGAAAAACATATCCGTGTTCTTCTAATCTTGTTAATCCATATCTTATACGGATAACATTTATGTCTGAATCATTTATAGTAGAGATACTTTGATTGTAACCAATAAACTCTACACCATATCCAATCTCATCTGAAGAATATCGATAAATAAGAATAACTCCATAAAATTCATCTATAATGGCTTTAATTGCTTGGGCTACGCCGGTAATCAAAGCCTCGATGTCGTCTTCTATTGGCGAAGAGCCACCAGTTCGGCCATTAGGTAATGCAAAAAATTTCCAAAGAGCATATTCAATTGTGCCAGCAAGGTCTGTTTCAAAATCAAATTTAGCTGACGGACCTAATATATCACAAAAGACCATTCCTTCTGCTCTACTAAGAGAACCTAAATCATATAACATTAAAGTATGTATTTTGCCTCTATCATCTTTTAGCAATTGAGTTTGTATACCCTCAAAATGTATAGGGCTATAATCAAATGGTATGGGGTTAGGATATTTAATCTCAATATTACCATCATCGACAACAGATTCATCCCCTACATCTTTTCCTATAAACTCTGATGTCATTATTAAGGCGTGATTCAAAGAAATAACGCCTCCGTATTGTTTTAACACTAACAATGCCTCTTGAGTGGCAGAAAGGTAACTCATTAAAACCTCGGAATCTAATTTATCCAAATCTGGCCTACTAAGCTCTCTTTGCCCTTGCCTAAAATTAACTAAATCAATCCTAATTATACCTGATAGATCTTCATATATAACAATGGCGCCATTAAATTTTCTAAATAATTTATCTATTATGTATTTAAAGCCCCTAACTAAGATAAGGAGCAAATACTCAAATTTTTCATCTATCGGCGAAGAGCTGGTTGTGCCGCCAGGAGATTTAAACCACTTCTTGAGCGCATATTTGATTGCACTATTAAAATCTCCTTTATCCTTAAGAGTAAACTCATTAGAGGGATAGAACATATCAAAGGCCGATTTTTGTTGGTCCCCTCTACACGACAATGTCAAATAAGATGTTTTTCTTTTAGTATCTTGCCATAGTGATATACCTAGTTTTATGCCTAGTCTTATAAAAGCTGAGGCTAAGCTTAGATAAGCGAATATAATAATTTTGGCTTTCTTTCTGACTTCAGGATAATTGTCATATTTCTTAAATATCTCATATGCCTTATTGAGTAGCTCTTTTGCCTCATCGAGTCTGCCTTCTAGGATAAGGGAGTCTATTGATCTGGCTGATTGAATGATAAATTCTACCGCCTCGTTTTTATTTTCCACCGGGCTGGAAGTGACTTTATCTTTATGATCATCTTTCGACTGCTTCTCTATGTGTTTAATAAACCAATTAGATAAAGCTCGCGTTATTAAATAGCCTAGTAAAGAAAAAGCCATCCCTATAGCAAATATTATCCCTAAATGTACTTTGGTTATTAGTACCCAAATGGCTGCATCGCTAAAACCACAAAACCATTTCAAAAATGAGACTGCAAAGAAAGCAATTGTAGGAATAGCGATTAAACAAACCTTGAACATAGACTTTAAGTTTACAAGCTTAGAGCCCGATTTAGTTTTCACAGGGTTGCTTGTCCCGTTAGAATTTTCCCCAAATAGATCATTTCTAACGGGGCTAGAGGCACCAGAAGCCAAATATATAGAATTGCTATCATCCTTAACCTCAATTTTTGGCAATTCAGCTATATTAGGATATCTTGGCATATATCCAAATTTCTCTGTGTAGAATTTATCCAAAAGCTCTCTAGCGATTCTACTAGCATGTGGAGGTTCCATATTCTTTAATTCCTCTGCAGGGATGCCTGTCTTTTCAACAAAGGCATTAACAAGATTCCAGATACCGACGTGGTGTGGGTTGCATATGTCTTCGCCGGGTATACCTTCTTCAGAAACACCTGGATCAAATACTTGGAGTACCACAAGATACTTTCTCTCAAAATTATCCTTAACTACAAAGGATGCAAATGGCTCACCCATCTGACCAAGCTCCCAGATAACTGTAAGATATGCAGTATATTCACGCTGCCATTCATACATTCTTTGATAGAACTTACCATCTGCTTCAACTGCATCTAAACCATGGGTGCCTTCATGAACAGCTGTTTCTAATTGTTCCACAAAAGCAAAAGTATTAGCTCTAATGTTTCTACCCAGAAGAAAAACGTAAACTTCGCTATCGTCAATTAAAGGCTTAAAACCAAAATCAGCATTAAGGACATAAATAGGTTCGACAAAGACAATTCTTTCAAAGTCATTATAATTGACTTCAATATAATATTTGATAGGTCCGATTAAAATAATCTCGGAGAGGTAATAGTAAACAATATTATAATATCTGAAGAAATCTCTCAGATAAAATGATATGTATTTATTTTTGTACACGAGGTCTTTAATCTCATCCATCAAATCTGGGTCATTAAATCTTGATGCGATATTAATTATAGCTAAGGTGTCTCTCCTGCCCCTTCTGCCCCCTCCTACCCATACCAGAAAATCTACCACGGCTTCCATTAATTCCATTGCATCTTTCCCAAGAGATGCTTTCTCCACTGGGCTGCTGGACCCGTTAGAAATATTATTTAACTCATTGCCTTCATTTTTAACCGGGCTGGAATTTGCGCCCAATCCTTCTTTCAACTGTTCAAAAGTTAAACCTACTTTTTTAGCGTCTTCTATTCGCTTCCTGAGCTCTTCCTCAGATAACTCTTCACCAATATTTAATTCTGTACTTACTTCGTATATTTCCAATTTTATTTGCTCCAAAATAAATTCTTCAAATGAGGTGTAGTCTAATTCTACTATCTCGTTATCTTTGTCTTGGTATATTACCTCCTCCTGGCCTAATACAAATAACTCAATACCGCTTCTTAATATATCCTCAGCTTCCCTACCTAAAAGCACTATTAGATAAGGGACAATACCTTTTAAATATTCAGTTAATTTGTCAATAGCCCTATTTGTTAATTCAACAACCCCTTCGCCTTCAGAATGATTCTGTCGCAACTCAGCAGCAACATCGCCCAGTCGCACGGCATTGGAATCATCCAATTGCTCAAGGCCAATAATAGCGTTGGCTTCTTGTATAACTTCTTGCAGTTCTATCCCAGTCTCTTCTGATGCAGGTTGAGTCGTTATATCATCAGCTAATTTTTGCGCTTCTTCCTTAGCGCTCTCTATCTCAACTTGAACCTTCATCTCTTCCAAAAGCTCTCTGATAGTATCCCTTTCTAACTGTCTCTTCTTTATCTCTATCTTAGGAACTTTGCTTCTTTTAAAGCATAAGTCGTATTTCCCAAGCACATCCTCAATAAATTCAATATTATTATCATTAATCCTGGGGGTGATATAATTCTGCTCTAGCCTCTTGCCATAAGAATAATCACCTTCTTCTCTGTTATAATATGTATTTAATATTATCCTGGGGAATCTCGCCTTTGCTTCTATATACTCTTTGCAATACCCCATTAGAAACATTCTGATATTTTTGGTCGCTGCCTTCTTGAGTAAGGCAAATTTTATTTGTCTTCTTATATCATTGATTTGTTGACTATCAGTATTATCTTCTAAAATCTTCTCCCACTCTTGTGCATATTGCCTTGCTAATTCTAGCAATGCCAAATATGCCTCGATAACAGATAGTTGTGTAATCAATAGGCTCCTAATTCTCTGTTGCCTAATAACCCTACTTAAGTTAGGATTCTCTTTAGCCATTAACTCAGCCTTTAAAGCCTCCTCAAAACTAGAATCATGTATGTCATCAGCATATCTAAATATGCGAATCGCTGCCTCATCATCCAATATTCTTTGATGGGGTAATTTATTCCTTCTGCGTAAAACCTCTGCAGCTTTTTTACTCAAGCGTCTCCAGCCTTCATCCTTTAACCCAATGATATAACGCATCTGCTCTAACTTATCAGCACCTATCATAGGGTCAATCATTACATCGCTATCTTTAGCTTTAACAGAACGCTTTCTTTCTTCATCTTCAAACAGACTATCTATTTCTCTTTTGAGCGTCCCAGAATTAGAATACTTAAAAGCGTTCTGTAATATTTTTATCTCCATGAAATACTTCTTAGCAAACATAATAACAGCACTCCACACCTGCTCTGGCTTCACAGGCAAGATGCGGCCACCAAGAATATTTCGAATCTCTCCGCTTGAAAGACCAAATACTTTATGTTCAGCAATCCATTCAAGAAGTGATAAGCTCCCTAATCTTATTTTTTGATTCTTACCAAGTTCTCCAACCTGGCTTTGGGCATCTTCTATTATCTGTGTCTGTGTTAAAGGAGAGGATGTAGTACTGGCTTCATATTCAGCGGTTATCTCCCTGAGCTGTTCTTCGAATTGCTCTGGCTGCAGGCAATCATAATTGGCAACTAAGGCATTAACGGCTGTTTCAAATTCATTAATATCCTCTTCTGGAACTGCTTTTTCTACCACTTCCTCTGCCACCGACTCCTCAACCACCTCTACAGCCCCATCTTGAGTTTGTCCTGCTGTTATTGCTGCTGCTTCTGTTTCGACAACCCCTACTTCTGTAATTTCTGTTGCAGCTTGTATTATTACTGTGGCTGTTGGCGCTGGTGCTACTATAGTATGCAAACCTTCAGCCGCTGCGACTTCTCCATCCTTAACCTGCATTTCATCGAATTGCTCAAGCATGGCTTTGATAATCCTCTGTTCTCTATATTTTAAAGGATGATCTGTATCATTTGCGTGCCTAGCAAGGAAATTCTCAATCCAGGCCTTATCCTTCATCTTATTGTATACATAATCATTCTCTACCCTCTTTGAATATTGCCAATAACTTTCATCTATCTCAAGTTGTTTTATCTTATCTCTACCTATTATTACTTTCTGTTTTACTGGTATTTTTGGAAATATATACTCTAATTCACCTATATGTTCTGGTCGCATTAGATGCTTTCTAATAACCTTTCTTACTACTTTTCTTAACAATGCAAATCTAACCAGAGCGCTTAACTTAATAAATTCGGCATCGGCCCAGTAATCAGAATATTTCCATTCTTTTTCTCTATTCGGATCCTCTTTAGCTAATTCTGCCAAGACCTCTTTTAATTGATAAGTGTCTAAATCACCTCTCACTAATAATTTTTCTTGCGAAACCAATTTTTCTAATTCTTCCTTAACAATCCCATAAATTTGTTGATATTTTGCAACATAGGATTCAACATATAAAATACTGGTTATAAATTCATCCAAATTCAAAGCATTCTTAAATGCGTGACGTTTATGTTCCATTGACAGCCCTTCTACTGACTCAGGTAATAATCCTTTTTCCTCCATTGCCTTTATGGCTTCTTCACTTACATAATTCCAACACCTTTCTTTTAATTGTCGAATGGAAAGAATAGAGGTATTTTTAACTTCATTTATAAAATTAGCTAGGTCTTTTTTAAAAACTTCATCAAAATATTCAAAGCCAAAAGTCCTCACAAAAGCCTGCCTTACCTTATAGTTTCTCTCAGTAAAATATGTCAATGCGACTTCAGAAACAAAATCCCATTTCTCATCTTCATTATCTTTATTGGGCTCGCCTTTACTCGCTATTATATCGTCAACCAACCATGGTCTAAAAATCCTCCTTAACCAATCTAGGAATGTCTCTTGTTCTGATAATGTCGTATCTAAAGAATCCAGAAGTAGCGGTAGGCTCAACCCAGGATGCTTTATAGCAAAGTCTGCGATATATTCTGGTGAAACATCCATCTCTTCATAATGAGGATTATCGCTTATTATTTCAGTGGCAGATCTGACTAAAATAGATTCCTCTACCTGTTTAAACTCTATGCTTAACTTCCATTGTTCTATAATAACCTTATAAATACGTGATTCTGCTTCTTGTTCATCATCTCCTAATATCTCAAAATAGGATGGCTGATAGACCTTCAAATATTCCATAAATATAAAGGTAATCAATAACGGACGGCTATCACCAAAGAGAATATCCCTAAATATCTTTGCACGCTGCTTAAATCTGTCAGTGGCATTTCTTACTGCCTGTTGCTGACGTTCTTTCGCATCATCTCCTTTATCAAGATAAAGTTTATCTAGTTGTCCTTCTAACGACCCTAAATCCTGCGGTATCTTTTTGCTCTCGATATCCTCCATTATTTCCTTTTGCCTGTGTTTAAATTCTTTTAATCTTTCTGGAGCTTTAAAAAAGTCATTTACAATTTCAAGGATTCTGTCTTTCTCTCCTTGTTCAAGTCCTACTAAAATAGCCTCATCAATCTGATTTTTTCCCAGATATATCCAGCCTAAATGAGTTTGCGCTTGTGTATAGGCAGCTTGATCTAGTTTCCTTGCAATATTCACGCCTGCCTTACGGTATCTCTTGGCTGAAGTTAAGTCATTCTTTCTATCAAAGACATTTGCAATATAGAAAAACAGATTTATCTGTAAATTTCTAATAGCTCTCATCTCAGTCTTATCAATACTTACTTTGCCTAGTGAATTCATCGTATGTTTTAAAACGTCTCTAATCTTAAGTTTAGCCTTAAGCATATATGACACTGCCTCATCAAGCTGCTCCATGGTATAATAATTAATTGCAATTTGAATAATGATTTTAATTGAGGTATAGTTTTGTCCCATCCCTTCATATTTTTTAAGTAGACTCACTGCATTTTGATATTGGCCTGCACTACGATAAGCATTCTCTAATTTTAATAAAGTTGAGAAATTCTGAGCATTAACATTAAAGGCCAAATTAAAATACTCGATTGCTTGTTTTGGCTCATTTAGATTCATGGAATAAGTGCCCAATTCACGATAGACTCTTTCTTTTTCTCTATCAGAAACTACCTTCTCTTTTATTCCTTCAGCTATTTCTTTTGCCTTCTCTAGTTCTTTTAATGCCTCTTCTGGCCTTCCTTCAAAGCTAAATATCTCTGATAGCCACAAATGGGTTGAAATAAAAAATACAATATTTCTTGAAAAGGCCTCTTTTTCTCTTAATCCATTTATCATATTAATAAAACCCTGCGTATCCCTGTTATTTATGGCAGCAGACTTCATCGCATAAACCATATCATCTATATCAGCCATATATGCGATAAATCTAGATAGCGATAATTCAATATCTTCAGGAAAAGTTAAATTCATTTTTTCTAAATCTCTACCGGATGTATCTTTAAAAAATAGCAATACTCCAGCTGCCTCTAACATTCCAACTTCTGCTTTTATATCTTGTAGCTTTTTGTTAAAATTAATGAGAGGTTCAATGAGCCTGCGCTTTTGAGTACGTTTAGCTTGATTAGCTTCTGTCAAATTACTCTCTTTTATTTGTGAAATTGCCCCCTCTAAATAATCCCCAAAAGAATCAAGAGCTTGTTCGGCCTCCTTAGCTAAATTCTCAAAAAGCTCTATTGCTTCTTCTGCTTCTTTTAATGCCTCCTCTATTCTTCCTTCATATGCAAATATCTTTGTAAGCCATAAGTGTCTTGAAATGATAAATTCTCTGTTTTCGTAAAAGACCTCTTTTTCTCTTAATCCATTTATCATAGCAAAAATACCTTGAGTTCTATTATTAGCTATGGCAGTATCATTGATAGAAGAAAGTAAACCTCTAAGGGCATAAAAAACTCCTGTATCTGCCTTGCCTTGTTTGGCTAAATCTTCAAAAAGCTCTGTTGCTTCTTCTGTCTTTCCCATTTCCATATAACAAATGGTGAGAGTCCCAATGATATACTTGCCTTCAACACATCTTTCCTTGACATCTGAAAATTGCTCCTGCAAAAGCCTATAGCCCTCTTTTAAATATCTAAGAGATTTCTCGTATTCCTTAAGAGATATATACATATCTCCTAAACCAGAAATTGCTCTAAGGTCAGTGGGTAGATACTTATATGCCAGCTCCAAAGGCTCTCTTGCATTCTCATATTGCTGTTCTACCATATAAGTATTTCCTACATTCAAATAAAGGAGACCTAACCAACCATCACGTTGTTTCGCTGTAAGCCCAAATGGTATTGTTTTTTCTACTCCAGCAATTGGAGATTTTAATCTTTCAATAAGCGTTATATAGAGCCCTCTGGCCATAGAATAATGACCATTATTATGTATTTTTAAGGCCAATCTAAACTCTTGATTAAATAGCTCAAGGGGCTTATTTGCCGAATTAAGACATTCACCTGTTATGGGACTGATAAGAGAGTTATTTTCATTCCCTCCATCCTTGCGCGATGGTGAAGAGGCGTAGCCCTCAATGTGCAACATTCTCCTACTGCCCACCGGCGAGGAGCTGCGAACGTCAGTGAGCAGCGATGAAATCCTTAGCGAAGCTAAGGGCGAAGTCCTCGACCGAGCTAAAAACGAGGTCAAGGGCGAGGAGCTGCGAACGTCAGTGAGCAGCGATGAAATCCTTAGCGAAGCTAAGG
>CAZFPS010000008.1:11647-16650 GCA_964520705.1 uncultured Planctomycetia bacterium
GCGAAGTCCTCGACCGAGCTAAAAACGAGGTCAAGGGCATTGATGTCCCTAAATAATGCCAACCCTTTTCAGAACTGCCCTGATGATCAAGAATAATCTTTCGTAAATATTCACCTACTGTTATCAATCTGGCCTTAAGGGTCTTGGAATCGTAAAAGTACTTCCAATAATTTGGTGTGTCGGCTTGAGTAAATAAATTTTCAGGCTTTAGTACCATATTATCATCTTCGTCAATTCCCCAGCCATCTACACCCGCTATCATCAAAAGCGGTAAAGGAATATTAAGTTTAACTGCTTCTTTATAAAGCTCTGGACATTCTCTCTTTAGGTCTCTAGGATAATTACTCTTTCCTCCTTCGACCCTAATCCGTAACTGCTCCTTTATGTGATCAACACGATTTTCAGCCACCGTCGGCGAGGAGGAGCCACTTGGATTCAATCGCTCTGGTTTAGATAAAAACGAAAGGGTCATCCCAACATTAGTAAATCCAAAGAAATGGTTAAGTGCATATCTAATTGCATGTTCAAGATTTTTTCTAGGGCCGCATCCATTAAGTGCACTAAAAACAACTCCTTCTGTTACCGCTGTTTGATATAACATTAGGGTGGATATTTCACCATTAGCATCTTTCAATAACTGAGTTGACACAGAGCTACATTTAAAAACCCGCTCAATCTTACCCCCCGAAATAAAGGACAACCCAGTTATGCCTATAAATTCTGATGATAACATTAATGTTTGATTTGGAAGTGGAAAGCCTCCACATGCTACTAAATTCTCAAGACTTTTTCCCATAGAATTAATTTGTTTTCTTGGATTAGTATCTATATAATGCGGTCCATTGAAATTAACCCATGACATAAAAATGTTATCATTGGAATCTCCGCATATCAAAATAGCTCCATTGAATTCTCCATATAATGACTTGATAATATTTGCAATTCCTATAGCTATCTCATTAATCAGCGAGTAATTAGATAATAATAGCCGATCTCTTTTTGGAGATTCTTGCCCTCTCATAGGCGAGCTGGAGGTGTTAGAAATTTTACCAAAGGTATCATTTCTAACGGGGCTGGAGGATAGTGACTCATGAAAACCTTCTTCTAATAAACGCCCGAGCCCTCCATCATCTATAAAATCCAAACTTATAGAGTCTGTATTTAATATTATATCTGGCAATCTGCTGGTATAATTTACTTCATATTCCATAACTACCACCCGCTTTATTTCATCAAAGAGATAATAATCACCATCTTTTAAAGCCCTGCCTAACCTTAGATTGGCATCGCCTTCGAATTTTATGAAGAAATCTAAAAGTTGTTCGTAACCCAGAGGCATACTAGTTACTGCTTCAAAGATAACTACATCTTTTTCTTGATGTTTTTGATCGGACATACTAATTGAAAGAATACTAGGTAGCGCAAATAATGTTTTGGACGCATACATTGCTTGATCAACTATTCCTACACTAGATCCTAATTTTACTAAGATATTTTTAATATTTTCGATAAAGGTGGATTTCAACGAGTTGGGTGGGCCGAGAAAAATTATATTGACTGGTCGGCCAATTATTTGTCTCTTATGAAAAACCACTTTTCCGATTCCATTGGCTAAAGCAATCACTTGCTTTTGAACGCTTTCTTCCGGCAAAAATAAAATAGGCTTTTCAAATTTCCACGGCTCATAACCTTCCTGTTGCCACTTGATAAATATCTCTACAGATAACAAAAGCAAGTCATTTATATATTGCGCGTCACCTTTAGCTATATTAAGTTGTCTTTTTGCTTCTTTAATGGCGCAGTTGAAACGACGACGGCCGTCTTCTATGTCATCGGCTAATTCCCAAGGTATAATTTCCATGCTGCCGTCATCAGCAACTTCTATATCTAAGATGCTAAATCTACCACCCTTAAAATCTGGTTTAGATATCTTGGATCTTATGCAATCAAGCACTCCGACTAACCACTCCTCTAGCGCTACCTCACCCCTATTACCAGACTTTCCCCCAGCCTTAAGTATTTTTAATTTATTTTCTATACAAGGTTCTATAGTACAACAACCTATCGCTTTAGGATTCTCAAACATTCCTATAATACCCTTATGTTTTCTCTTAAATGCACTCTTAAACAACCTATCCTTTACTAAGCAAGAGAATGGCTGCTTATCTTCTATTCTTGCAAATGTTATTAGAGCAAGGTAAGAATAGGGCGCTGATTCCAAAGTTTTATCTAAGGCTTCTGAGGTATCATCTATTGTCTTAAATGCCTTTAACACCTTTAAATAATCACTTTCTATCTCATCTTTAAATTCAGGATACAATATTTTGAGCTTACCTTTTATACTACTAATTTCATCTTCGGTTAGCTTGAGCTGTATCTGTTCATCGGAAACATATTCGTATAACTCTCTGAGTTGCTCTATTTGTTTTTCTATCATATCCTTTGTCTTAAGATTATCTATCGTTATATCAAGTATCTTGTTTAATAGATTTGTTATATCCACCGGCGAGGAGCTTTCGCTCTCAACTTCTGGCGACGAAGTCCTTGACCGAGCTAAAAACGAGGTCAAGGGCGAGGAGGAGGATGCAACTACCTCAACAGGCGACAGCGCTTCCTTTTGGAATAAAATAAAAATGGCCCAGAGTAGCTCAAATGCTGTTTTAAACCTAAGCATAACCCTCTCATCAAAGATCGACGCTATTCCTTCTATGTTACGTAACATGTTACGTAACAAAATCCCAGGCCCTCTTGGGCGCTTACCTTTGAGGGGCAAAGGTAAGCTATGGCCTAGAGCTCCCAAAAGGACCTGGATTACAAAGTCCACAACAACCCGCCACGTCCCGTTAGAAAGTAGTAAATACTTTCTACCCGCCACGGAATCACTCTTTCTAACGGGACACGGTAGGTTGAGGCCTTGCGAAAATTTATTTATAGGTGAACTAATACTTACACCAGATAAGTCCTCATAACTTCTTATTTCTATCTTCGAAATATCAATGTATCTGGAATCCTGCACATCTGTAGTAACAACTTCATTAACTCGTTTATACCAATAGCTTCCTCTTTCTGAATATGCTCTGAATGGTTTTTCTTGCAACCCAGCTAATGCGAGTTTACCAGAATCCAATGGCCGGATACCTGATTCAAAATACACCAAGAAATCACCCGTTGCACTTAAAAGAGAACCAAGTAATTTAAAATAGTTAGCCCTAAGAGAATAATCTACAGAATCTAATCCCAGATTGCTGTATAAAAGATTTATGGTCCCTTCTCTAAAATAAAGACCTATGTTTTCTGCAGTATCCCATATGATTACTATACCCGCTGGCAATTCCAGCCATTTAGAAAACGGCGCATGGCCAAAGCCTATGAGTCTGATATTGCACATATCAACCTGGGAATCATTCTTTAATTTATTAAGAAGCTGTAATAAGGTAGTACCATCTCCAAAGCCCCAATCTAAAACAGTAAAAGGTTTGGCTTTAGTGAAGCGTTTTGAATTATCTTGATAAATCACTCTCGTATGATCTTCTAGACATATCTTTAAGTTTTCATTTACACGCTTCAAAGATGTATTTATATCAACGTATATAGACCGTCCTTTATTTGTCAAACAAAGCTCTCCAGATATAACAAGATGTGCACCATAGGAGCGTTTAATTTGTTGTATCGCAAGATCTGGAAACTGAGTTAAAAGTTCTGCTCCAGACGGAAGAATAATCCTCGAAATCGGTGAGGAGATGAGGGGTGAGGCAGCTGCTGCGAGTACAGGATCCTTGTTCTTCCCTGACTTCTTCGCTGGGCTGGCCCCGTTAGAAATGTTATCAAACTCATTGCCTTCATTTCTAACGGGGCTGGAGGCGGATTTAATTATTGGGATGCGCAACTCAAAAAAGATTTTATATATACCGTTTTCTTCTTCAACTTCAGACCAACTTAGAATCGGTGTGGGTGTATTTTCCAGATCTGGGTCATATAAATACTGCGACCATCCAAGAATTGCTGGTATGCCCACACCACATCTTCCTCCTTCTATATCTCGTTCCTGATCAGGCACTATTATAATCTCCGACCTTGCAACAAATTCCTTATTTTGTATAGTAGGAGGCAATGGCCTTGTGGCATAGTTATATATTCTAATAACGGTATGATCGTCTATAGCTTGCACAATAACTTCAACATCTGAATACTCATATTCTGAATATTCATATTCTTTTCCTTTGTTTACGACCCCATGTCCAACGGCATTATCAAATACGTGGCCAAGAGTAATTGCTAAAAGAAATGTATTCAAATATCCATGATATTCTAATATCTTACCAGCTAAGGAATCAACATATTTACCCCAGTTACAAACTTTATCACTAACAGGATAAAGAAAACCGCGCTTATTAACAGCGTATGTATGTTTCTCTAATGGTATTATTATTTCTCCATTCTCGTGTTGGGATTTATCTATCGGGCTGGAGGTGATTATTCGTGAAAATTCGGGGGAATTCGTGTTAAGACGGCTCGCCGAAAGGGAGACTAAGGGGCTGCCGCCTAAATCTATCCATTCTTTTGCCCCAATCCCAGATTCAACTAAACATCTAAGCATTTGACTGAAGACTGGCTCTTTTATCCGCATCCTCATCGCAGAAGAGGAGTCTTCGTCCTTGCTATCTGAATTTCTGTAACGAAAAGTAAGTTTCCACGAGGCTTCGCCGTAGGCTTCAGCCGAGGCGAGCGAGGCTTCGCCAAATTCTAAAGAATTTGGCGAGCTGGAGAGATATTTTGCCTTATTAGTAAAGGAATTAATCAAGGGGCTAGATGATAATAAACTAGATAAAGATGATGGTGTAGTTACGATGTTTATCTGTCCAATAATTAGATCAAAAGAAATTCCAACACCAACAAACTTAAATCTTGAGATTATTTCCGCTAATTTGCTCATGTCTAACAGCCATTTCTTGATTATAGCCGGATTGATTTCTTGTGAATCTTTAACTTTTCTATATGAAATC
>CAZFPS010000008.1:16660-34886 GCA_964520705.1 uncultured Planctomycetia bacterium
TATTGACTTAAAAGAACAAGGAATTGTTTATAAGATTTTCTAATTTAGTCAATTGTGAATTAATCTTATCAACAAATTTATTATCTACTTCTCTAAATTCTATCCCCTCCTTAATTTTATTAAATTCAGAAATCGTGCTTTCATAAAACTCCCTGATACTTTCTTTGACAATAGATAAAATCTTTTCTTTATCATCGCAAGGGAGTTGTCCAATCCACTTTCTGATCTCCATATATTTTAAGATTGAATAATCCCATCTAGTTGTATGACCGCCTTCAAGGATTATAAACTCAGCGTCAGCCCCATTATTATTAAAGTATTCATAAGAAACATGCAAGTCTTCAGGGGGAATAATTTTATCACCATCAAGGCCAGCAATAAGTATTTTATGATTTGAATTTAACCTATCAATCTCTGATACTTTACCTATCCTATTAGCCAAAGCCTCCATCCCTCTTATGGCGGCTATTCTAAGTCCTTCATTCTTTGAAAATTCTTCCTGAAAATATTTAATAAGATCTAGGGAAAGTTCTTTGGGTGAATTTCCATCAGGAAAGCCCAATATAAATATCCCTTTACAAAAATTACAACATGCCTCTATTTGACTCTCTACATTACCTATCTCAATCATCTTTAAAGCTGCTTTGGTTATAACCTCTGCTTCCTTGCTACATTTTTCATGCATCCTACTAATAAGTACTAAATCCTTCACTGTAAGGCGGGCTTGGCTTATCCTGTCGAGGATAACATCTGCATCTAGATTTAGCTTTGAATCATTAATTTTAAGCTCGTTGCGCACAAAACTATCCAATTGGCTCGTAAACAACTCTGCAGCAACTACTCCTCCAAAAGAATTACCTACAAAAGTAACATCTACTTCTTCATCATATTTGTCAAAGAGATGTTTAATAATATAAGCTGAATCTATGGCACTAATATAGGCTATATCTCCCTGTGCTTTGCCTATTTCTGAGCCATTATATCCTCTAAGATATACAATCACCACTGCCTTGCAATCATCCCATTTAATAGTATCAAATCTCTTGTAATCCATAATTCCATGGAAAAACATTACAAAATCTCCATTAGGATTCCCACCTGGTATGATTTTATACATCAATTTTGCTCCATCAAAAGACCTGACTGTCTCTATTTTCAGCGGCGAGCTGGAGGAAGCTATAGTTATAAGTTCTGAGTCATAAGTTTTAAGTAAAAACTTATGACTTACGACTAATGGCTTAAGACTAAATTCCACTGGCGAAGAAGAAATCTCTAAATAATACCTGCGTCCTATTTGTCCTCTAATCGTTATTCCCCGCCTTGTTGTTATTTTATTACGATCTTGCGCATGTTTATGATTGGAATATAAAATATCGAATATCCCCTTTGCGCGTTGATGATTTATTTTAATACCAAAGAACTCGCCCAAAATATATCTTAAAGTAGCTGCATCCAGGCCTTCGTCTTTACTTGCTTTCAATAACTCTAAAGCCAATTCAGGTATATCAACTTCTGCTTTTGTGTCAATTTCTCCTTTTAATCTTTTAATGGCAGCGCGTAAAGCAAGAGAAAAATCCATCTCTTTTAATTCTATTATCTGGCCAGTATCTAATGTCATAGTTATTGTTATCAAAACACTCGTTTTTCTTACTCTAATATTTTTTACGCCTACAACTTCTGTCAAAGCTCTGAAATGACTACCGTAGGAGAAGTGTATTTCTTTGCCAGCTTTATCCTCCTCTACAACAATAAGTCTGATTTCAGATTCTCTATCAAAATCGGATAATCTCACCCATTCACCTTCTCCGCCAAATATCTCGCTCTCTAGCGTCCAGGCAATTTCCTTTGCATAATTTCCAAATAAAACTATTCTGGGAGGCTTTCTATGATTTCTAATTAGGAATTTCACTATTTGGCCACTATTATCTTTGTCTATCTCAACTACTCTGGGCCAGACACTATACATATAGAAATTTGCCTTAAATCTACCTTCGGCAATTTCTAATGGAATAAGGACTACTCCTGCACTTTGTCCTTTGGATAAATATTGCCCATAGGTAACATCCAAAGCGAACTCAACGCCCAACAATTTTAAAGAAACAAAATTGTGTCGTTTGTCTTCTCCAATACAATATGTAGATACAATGGTGTGCTCAAATCCATTACGCGATAGTATCATAGATAAACCCTGTGCACCATCATGACAAACTCCTGAAAAATAAGGTTCATACTCTCTACAATGTTCTAATATATAACGCAAATCTGTAAAAGTCTGTGCAACTTCTATAGTAGAATTTATGAAGATTTGTTCTCCGCTACGATCGAATAACTTAGAGAATTCAATTAAAATTGTCTTCTCATCGTCACTTAAAGGCCTACCTAACTGTCGCTCAATTAGTGCAGGATAAATATCCATAAACCTCTCGCTAGTTAGATTCAGGAAGTCACTAAGCTTATATGCGGCCCTAGTCTGTGAAATCATCGGCGAAGAAACTCTGGCAGTTCTATTCAAGAGCTCATTTGTTTCTCTAATTGCCTGTTTGTATTGCTTAAGATCAAACATAGAAGAATGATTCAACTGACATACATATTCATCTAAAAATCTTCTTCTTTTGTTTAATGTCTTCAATATTTCTGCGCGTTCATCAGTCTTGGATAAGAATTGTGCCCTTCGGCAAATCGCATATTGAACTCCTATTTTGCTCATCAATATCCTAACTTTACGCACTGCTTCACCATGAATCAATTGCGCCAGCTTCTTTGTTCTATCATTTGTCTTCTCTGGTGATACCTGTAGATAATCGCATTGCGCATTATTAATCATAAACTCAATTAATGCTTCTATATATTGAGATTGAGAATTATAAATTTTAATGATACGCCTAAGTCTATTCAAATCCGTTGGTAATTTCTTTTTCTTGGTTAACTCTCCTACTACCCACCTAAAATTAGGATCCGCTTTAACTAATATCTTAAATGGCCTATGAAAATGACGACCTTCTTTGTATCCTAATGCTCTACCAATGTCAGCATTTGACTGGCCATCTTTTAGTTGAATTAAAATATAGCTTTTCAGTTTCGCTAATAAAGCTTTCTCATAAATTCCAAATAATAGAGCAAAGATAGGAAATGTGTTGCTGAAAATATTAACTAAATTATCAAAAGCACGCCCGTTAGTCCTCTGGAGTGAATGGTAAGCCATTAAATCGTACAGGCCATAAAACTTATCCATCTCCATTATCAAAGAATCATGTAATTCTTTATATACTGCGGTAATCTGTTGTTTAAATTCGGGATCTTCTTCTTTAAATTTATCTATCCATTTTTTGAGAGTGGCTTTATCTACTCCCACTATTTTAGCGGCTGCCCTGAAGCTGCCTCTTTTTTTCTTTATGGCATTAATAATTTTTTTCTTCAAAGGCTTATATATTGTTCTAGCTATATTAAGTATTACCCCTGCATCGCCATACCCCCCAACAGGGCCAATAGCCCAAAGAGGCAGTACAAAAAGGCTCACTGGGCGAACTTCATTTTCAGCAATAGCGCGAGGCGATTTCCCCTGATTAGCAAATGAACTACCCGCCGGCGAGGAGGTGGTTCGACGCGCCCAGTCGCCGCTTTGCTTCGCAAAGCGAAGTAGCGGGGCTTGCTCACCATTATTCAAAGTATCTCGCACCTCGCTTACTCTCGGTGTCTCTCGAAGTGTCTCGAACGGAGCGAGAGAAACGTAGCAAGAGAAACGAAGTGCGGATGAAGCCCCGCCAAGCTTTGTGGCGGGCGAGGAGGAAGGCTTGTCATCCGAATGACCTCTGGCTCCAGGCTTCAAGCTACAAACCTCAAGCCACCTGTTGCTTGTAGCCTGTCGCTTGCTACTTGAAATCTCCACCGGCGAGGAGGAGTGAATCCGATATATAGCTTGAGCGAGCGACGACGAAGCCTCGCCGTTCACGGCGGGCGAGCTGCTCTCCTTTACCACGCGCGTATACAACCCACCTTTATCAATTTTAGATAAATTTTTAGGGCTGGTGATAATGACCTCTAAGGCCGCACCTGACTCAACCATATCAATAGCTGCTTGTATTTTGGGAAGCATTGAACCTTCTGGAAATTGCCCTGCTTTAATATATTCTTTGAGTTGATCTGGGGTTACACTGAGAATTGCTTCTTGTTGGGGTGTGCCAAAATTTAGGTAGGCGCAAGGGACTTCTGTAGAGATGATAACGCGTTTAAAAGGTAGTCGTTGTGTATTAAATGGTGGCCCACGAATAGATAAACCTTTTACCAGCAAAGCTGTGGCAAAATCTTTATCGATAACTGCAGGGCGTTTATTATTTATATCCTCTGCATCTACTGGGATACCACCGCCACCAACGCATATAACAATCTTCCCTTCATTAAGCTGGCTCTGTATTTCTTCTATTTCCACAATCTCTATCGGCTTGGGGCTGGCTACTTTGGGCCTTTCTATTTTCTCGCCTTCAGTATTGACTCGCTGCAAACCAACAGGCTTTGCAGGAGTTTTAAATCCTTCGTCTTGGGCATTAACACCTACATTAGTAATTACAACTTTTATTTTATCTTTTGAAATCCCGCACTCTATAAGCGCATCTTGAATATCCCGGCCTATCCATATCTGCGTCTTTTTTACAATTCTAGCTAACTTATCTTCAATAAGTTGTTGGTGCTCTTTATTTGTCATATCAATAGGTTCTCTCAACTCCTTCTCAATCAATACCCCTACTTGAGGCCCATTTCCATGAGTTATAACTCCGCCGTCTTTCAAAATCTCAACCCAGTGTTTAATTGTCTCTTTAATTCTCTCTCTCTGGACTCGACAAATATCTTGCCAGCCGGCATCCTTCCAAGGGCAAAGGCCCTCTACATCATCTGCAACTAATAATGAATTCCCACCAATAGAGACAACTGGAATTTCTCTTAAAAGATTAATTAGAGGCGAGGAGGCTGTTGAGAGCTGTCTTTCTGACAATGCTGTAAATAAGCGTTGAATCTCTCTTGTCACGAGATCAATAAATTGTTCTCGGCTTTGTCCATCAGGAATATATAAATATTCTTTTGTAGCAGACGGAAGCGATGGAACTACACGGGCAATTTCTATATTATTACTTTCAAAGAATTTGATTAGATCAGTTAGTTCTTGTTCAATTTCTACTGATGTAAAAGCAGGATAAATATGACATCGCGGTTGCCTAAAAGCCTCATCATCTACCATAACTTCAGTCATAAGAGCAAAGGCATCATAATCAATGGTCACCCAGACTTCCGCAATCTCTCCTTTATACTTCTTATACTGCTCTAACAGCCATTGGTAATAATATTCGCATTTTGTTTCATAAAGAAATTTGCTTACTTTTCGATTCCTCCAATTAGTCTCGGATTTCTTCTTTTTCCCCTGCCAATAAGAAGGCATGTGTAAAACAATAGCATACCCTTCTACTTCAAGTCTACTTGCCCACGTTCCATCAAGGCCATCGCCATCATAGCAATCTGTATGTGCATCATTATTAAATATTAATATTTTCTTACCTAATTCTATCGCTCGTCCCTTAGCCAGAGAATAAATGTTTCCGTGGGTTGGCAACAAGGATTCTATTTGTATGCTATGGATTGGGGAGGAAGCAGTAAATGTTTTAATAGACATGAAATCATAAAATGGATTCTCGTCTCGTCCGCTGCCGAATTCTCGAATGGATGTAGGTCCCAAAAATTCCATCTTTCTGTAAAATTTCCGTATTGCTTCCAACTCCTCACATCCTCCTACAACGGTTATAATCTTAAAACCACATTCCAATAAAAAGTGCTCGACTTTATGATACCACTCCGTACCAATGCCTCTTCCGCGTAAAGATTGGTCAAGATCAAACCAGTTTATAGAAACAAACCAATTTAAGTTGTATAATAATTTTTTCGTAAGGTCGCAGTTTCGCTCTTTTCGTTGTATATCGCTTTGCAGGGAACTTCGACTATTTCTATTCCAGAGATATTTTTCAACTAAGCTCGGCAAAACCTCTTTGCCGTTTTCCTCCCATTCCCTTTCATATATCTGTAGCGTAGTCTCTAATATATTCGTTGAATGAAGACATATACCAGCTAAACATTTATCATCTGGTGAATAAATCTCTAAATATATTTTGTACGCATCATGCTGGAATACTCCTATCTTTAGTGTATCCTCTGGGATGCCTAAGGCAACACTAATTTCTTTAATGGGAAGAAGCTTCTCAGGAGCAATTTGTTGGAATGGTATTAGATTCGGATGTCTCTGCGCCAAGCGCTCTGCAAAAAGCGTTTTCATCCCAAAATTTCTTAGATTCCCTATGATAAATTCGGTTTTGCTAGAATCAGTTGCTCTGTCTAATAATTGCATAAAAACTTCTCCCCAGCTCTGCGGCTCTTGCGGTATTTGATAATTTTCACGATCTATGTTTACCCATGCATTGCCATAGCCATTTAACTCTTTTATTAGCGTTTTCGTCCCTTCATGCTCATCGGGCGGGAAATTTAGGTTGTCGTCTCCGGGATTGTTCCCATTCGCCAGAGGCGAGGAGGCCCTTCGACTCGTCCACCTGTGGCGGACTCGCTCAGGGCAGGCGGGTTTTCCACTATGTCCATTTAGGTCATCTGCGCTAATCTGCGTCTGCAGCATCGGCGAGCTGGCGCAATTAATATCTCTTAATACCTTGTGAATCTCTGTAGATAATATATCTCTCTGATCGCTATCGCTAAACTTTCCAGTATTAACATCCTCTAGCATTTCTTCTAAGAGAGTTGTTCTTTTTTCTGCATATCTATCTCTTGTCAGCTCTAACGCTTTCTCTATTGCTTTCGATTCTACATTTTCTAAAGCACTGGGCATTTCTTCAAGCATCCCAAATTGTATTTCTCTGTATCTAATTAGATAATCTAATATTAACTCATAGTAATCGCCTATGGTGCACTTGGCAGCAATCCCCTTCAAAGCAAACTCAAATCCAAGACATTCTTCAACCCAATCTTCTGCGATATGAGCAATCATTGCAATTCCTTTATCTTCAAATTCACCCTCGTAAAATACAAGATTATCCTTCCTTGCACCAAGCAAATTACGTCTCTTCATCATATTTTTAAAGGGGCTGCCTTCCTGAATTCTCAAAACACTAAGAGGATTAGCAACTCTTTTAAATAACCCCGTTTCTCTTAAAAACTCTAAATTCTTTTGCAATTCATCAATTCTCATTAATTGATCTATAGGAATAATACCGGCGTTTAAAATTATGCCTAGATCATCTAGGATTTTAATAACCTTTCTATTCTCAATAGCCTTAACTCTTTTTGCATAACGCTTAAGTTGTGATTCTGAGCCACTTTCTAAACCTAAGAAAACTCTATAAAGACCATTTTCTTTCAATTGCCTCCATATGTCCTTTCTCTCTTTCTGTAATTTTAGACCTTCCTTCTCTCTATAAATAGAGCTTGCCCTTGTTGAAACAGACCAACGTATATCAATGCAGTAGTGTTGAGCAATACCTTTTATTCCACGGGAAATGTTGAGGGCTCTTTTTAAACCACCGTTAATTTCACCATCTCCCATAAATTCATCATCGGTGAATGAAATTTCAAGTATAGCTGATTCTTTGGTCGATTTGGCCAATCGTTCTACTTTAAATAACGCTGATAACTCTTTCAGTTCAAATAAGACTAAGTTTTCAGGCTTGCTTACCCAACCTTCACCATCTCTAATGGGCCTTTTGCTACAGAAAGTACAATTACCATCACAACCACGACTAGCCTCAATCCATATGACACCGCCGTGTTTTATATTCCAGGCAACCGTATCTAAAGAGGGTGGTGCCATTTCTTCAAGACACATTGTTTTTCTAGGCGTTGTAATTATTTCCCCTTCTTCGTTTCTGTAGGCAATATTATATACATCTTTTAAATCTATTTTAGCCTCCACATATTCTTTTAGACTTCTCATAGTTATCTCGCCTTCTCCTATAGCAATAATGGCCTCAGGATAAAAATCCAATAAGTCTTCATAAGCGAAGGTTGCTACGACACCGCCGAGAACAGTTAATGGTCTATCTGATTTTTTGAATTCATCAGAAAAAAGTCTCTGTAACAGCCTACCTCCAGCTGTAGCGACTAAATCGTTTCTTCGTATAGAATCAATCTTGACAGAAAGACCAACTATATCGGGCTTCTCTTTTTTTATAATACCTATAACTGCGTCATCGCTATTAATTGCTTGCATATCTATAATTTTTACATCGACTCCATTTTTATATTGTTTAATCAAATCTCCTTTCAAACATTCAACACCAATAGACCTTCCTAATGCAGGATGAGATGGAGAAACAAAACTAACAAGGATGATCTTTATTGGTGGGCCTCTAATTGATATTGGTGAGCTTACGTATTGACTTACAATATACTGCTCTGATGTAACTACATTATCACCAGGCCCTTTTGAGTTTGTTCGTTCCTCGAGGGGCGAGGATACGAACTCGGTTAAGCCAGGATCGGCCAGGCTTACACCTAGGGTTCCCAACACACCAACATGTCCAGAGGGCATGTTGGGTGTCGACGCTAAGGGTTCCGCCTGCGGCGGAACCAAGAACGTCGAAAGGACCTGGGTTGCAAGGTCTCCCTCTACCTGCCACGGGAGGCGGGAGTCTTGCGAATAATTAAATAATTCCTGTACCTTGCTTTGCTCGGTATTCTTCGACCCTTCGATTATACTCAGGGTCGAACACTGAGAGGAATCGAATGTGTTCGAGGAATCCTGAGCGAAGCGAAGGACCACGGAAGGTTGGAGTCTTGCGAAAAATCTATTAAACATAGGTACAATGCTATCTGAATCTATTGACGCTATCTTTAAAGAAATACGTATTAAATTACGTATTTCTTTTATGGGTGACGAAGAACTTTCTTTTGTCTTTTGTATATACAGCACTAAATATCGCATTCTACCGCCTGTATTAAGATAATCATCAGTCTCTAAGGTCAATTCCACCTGCACCTTAATACACATACTTGTGCCTAAATCAGAAAGATATGCGGCAACGATTTCTCTCCTTCTCTCTGCAATTTCAGGCCTAAAGATATCAAACTTCACGCAGGCACCACCGCCCACTTTCAATACGCGGCAAATCTCTTTTATGACATGCTCCCTTCTATCAAAACTAACATGACCCATTACCTCATTGCCCATGATGACGGCATCAAATGTATCCGCAAGGTAAGGCAAATGCTCTGCCTCAATATCCGACTGAGTAAAGTTATCACTCAATGAATCTATCATTGCTTTAGCTGTCGAAACATTAATATCGTATCTATCCTGAATGAGTTTTACCAACTTAGGTCTGATCAAGAAATTTTCTAATCCCACTGATTTGATATCCAATTTCTTATCCAAATGCTCCTTTTGAATATCCAAAATTTCAAATCCGTAGCCTGGACCGATCAATAAAAGTTTAGATCTCGGCTTTAATTCCCTTAACAACTGGTCAATATAAGGATACAGTAATTTCAATCTTGTCAGACCGCGTCCAACCTGATAATCCTTACCATCAAACACATACGCAGGAATATTACCGACAGTCTGCTGCCTACGGGATTTTGTCGCCTGGAGTATAACTTCCTCAACTGCCCGTTGCAATAATTCTTCCGCAGCAAAGAATATTCTCATGGCATCTTCAATGACTTCCTGGTCTGGATTCTGCTCAGTTAAAGATAAGCTTTCTTCCATAATTAGTTGTATATTTCTATGTGCTTCCTCGGCATGGCCTTCTGTTGACAATAATCGTCTATTTAATTCTAGATGAAGCATCAACTTTCTAATAATCGATGACTCGATTGGAGATGAGGTAGGATTTGTTTCCTGACGACCTGTCTCAGTTTGGGTGGGCGAAGAGACAGCCGCCACATTCACTGCCCTTGTTGGTGTTGCTTGCTTGCCTTGAATAACATCTATCCCCTCTTTAGTCTGGATAAATAACGGAGAGCTCATCAAAGTAGGGTCACCAATCATAGTATGAATCAAAGTAAGGTGGAGCCTACCTAAATCATTAGTTCTGAGTTTGCCTTCACCTAATATACCAGAAATATCTCCTTGAACTCCTTGCGCATATCTACTTAAATCATCCGAATAAGCTAAATCAATACAAATGAATACAGAGCGCTCAAATTGGCCTTCAGAGGCAGGAACAAAGGTAATTCTATTTCTTTCCATCATACTACACAACTGCCCTTGGTTGAATAAATTAAGGTCTGCTTTTGTTTCGCTGTCCTTGGCAGTAAAATTTGTATCCATTTGGCGCTGATATTCTAAGGCGGAAATAGGACTGGAGGGGAAATTTGATGTTGAATCCATTCCTTCCAATTCTTTATCTATAAACTCAAACTCCTCAGGAGGAATAGAATCTATGTTTCGTGCTTCACAGATGAGTTTTATAAGTAGTGACTGATCTCTATTCTTTTCTCTTTCTCTCTTCAATACCCTAAGCATAGCCTGAACAGGTCGTGGATCATAACAGCCTAATTGGCTGACATGGCTCTTATGTTGCTCAATTGCCTGCTGTAAGGGTATCTGACCGGTTAGATGGCCGCGTAAAGATATTAACCTTTCACTATTAATCCAATTCTCAAAACCATCACTGAAACGCAATGTAGATAAGAGCAATTCCAAATCGCCTATATCTATATCTGATTTCTCGGCTGCTGCTCTGAGCTCCTCTTTAGAATATCCATAATAAGACGTATGGTGGATTATGAGAAACTTTTCTGACTCCATTAATTTTATACCACGAAGTTCAAGACACTCTATTGCGTAAAGTTCGTGCGAGAAATGCGTCTTAAAATACGATAGTGCTCTACTGCGTAAATTGTCCTTTGATTTAAGCTCTCTTTCAATTTCCGCTATTTTATCCTTTAGTTGTGTATCATCGCATAATCTAATAACCATATTTGCTAAACTTGAATAAAACCTATCCTCACGTTCCTCCCTATATTTGCTTAAGAAAGGATATCTTTCTATAAGCTTATCCATCTCAAGTATTGATTCTTGTATAGGTATCTTTGCCTTAATTCCTAACTTCTCTAGAATGTCTTTTACTGTAGTAGCGTTATATTTAGTTCCTTCAAAATCCAAAGCCCAACCGCCAATATCGTGCACTATCCCCACTCTCATTCCCAGATCAACAAGCCCTCTTTCTAAGCCTAGTTCACTACCCAATATCATCATAAGATCAGAAATACGCAAACTATGTGCTCTATTCAATTCCGACATGGAAAACTGAGCTAATTTATTCTTTGATGAGCCTTCCAGAATTGGGCTGGATAAACCTGTGGTACATTTAATAACATCGGGTCTTCTTTCTATAAGCAGCCTAAGGGGCGCGGCAAATAGCACGTCCTCTTTTACAGGAGACGTATCTTTAAATTTCTCTACTATTTCTGCTCTTTCTTTCTTCAAGCTACCTATAGGAACAATATAAATTCCGTACGTTTCTTCACCTGCTTCCTTCTGCTCTTCTTCAAACGCCTCTTTAGTAGTTTCTGCTTTTCTATTGTTAAAATAATCTATATTTCCTTTAATTACATCCATATCTTTGGTTGTGGTAAGATACTCATAAGCTAACTCATTTTCGCCCTCTGGGTCTATTCCAACCCATCCTAAACTTTTTAGTCTTTGTCTATCAAATTTATATCCCTTACGGAATTCTATTATTAACTCCTCTTGCGCTTTTCTTGACGCGGCTTGTTCTGGACTCTCACTTGCTCTAACATGCCCTCCGGCAAGAGTAAGTTTTAGGGGTTCACCGCTCTTATGAGCAACTCTTCTAATCAATACAGCTTTTAAACTATCTGGTGTCTTTACTAATACACTAACAGCCAGATGTGGTAATTTAAGATAGTGTGTTAAATTGAGATCTAAACTACCAAGGACAATTATTTCTCCTTCATCTATCTTAACAATACCAATTCTTGCTTTATCAAATTTTCCTCCTTGCTTTAGCCATTCATTTACACATTTAATAACAGCTGATTTATCTTGGGGCAATTGTGGAAATTTCTTTGCTAAATTTAGTAAATCAGCTATTGCTTGTTGATAATCTATCTGCATTGGGCTGGAGATGGAGTCTATAGCTTGAGGGGCCATAATAAAGCTCCCGTCTGTATCTTTAGTAAATCCTAGTTTTCTTATAGACTGCTCCCAGTTTCTTTGTCCTTCTTTTCCATTTGAGCCCTCATACGAAAGATCAACTCGTAAACCTTTTCCTGCTCTGCGCTGATCATTAATGAATTTTCTGAGTAGCTTCTTCCCAAAGCCATTACCACTAAATACTGTATTTTGTTCCACCCAGTCTATGTCCCAAATTCTTTCTTCGCGAAGAGAAGCAAATAACACAGCAGCCAACTGATTCCTTTCCCTAATGTAATAATGAGCTCTTTTTATAGAAGGATGCCTACTATACTGAACCCCTAATAAGAAACAGAATCCCTTTCCTCTTGTAGTCTCAAGGCCTATCCACTGTTCTAAGTTCGCTAAAATTATATCTCTGTCTTCGGTTTTTATTATATTTATCGGGCTGGAGGCGATAGATGACAACCAAGCTGAAGCTCTTAAATAAGGTAGATCCTCATTATTTAAATAATATCCTTCCGTCTGGAGCGCAACAAGGGCCTCTTCAGCAGACTTAGCTGCAGCAGCTAAAATCACCTTATCGGGTGAACGTAGAGGATATCCTTTTCTGTAGCCTAATAATTTGGCAAGTGCCAAACCTGTCCTATTGGCCTTTCTCCACTGGCCTAGGTGCTTGACCGGAACAAATATCAGGTCTGATGCTAGTTGCAATTCTTTTCTCCTATGTTCAGCAAGGCTTATTTCACCTTTTATCAAAGCAAGATCATCATCTCTCATAATCTGTTCATGTGTAGCTATGGAGTGTCCGATCAATAGCATAAGCCCGTATGCCCTTCCTAATGGACCATGGATATCCCGTTCGGTAGATTGAATTGGTCTGTTATTTTTAACCTTCAGCTGCTGTCTAATCGGTACAGCTTCGGCCTCCAGCGTCTCTACTCCTTTTTCTAACTGCGCTTTCTGCTCTTTAGTAAGGTCTCCATTAGTTCTCCTTATTTCAATCATTGATTTAATGTCTTTAGGTCGCAAGCCAATGCTTAATGCTTGTGCCAGGAGACTAGTGTTAATTGTATTGGAATTGGTTATATCTGTAGAAGGAAGATCTCCTTTGATATTGGCCTTTTCTATAATCTGAAGGTGACCGTCAACCGCAAAATATCCACCGCCGGTTGAATAGCCTATCATCAACCCGCCCTCTCCTACTGCCGCCTTGATTTTTCTTAGTCTGCTCTTAAATTCCGGGGTCTTGCGATATTCTTCCCAAGATTCATCATCCATATTCTCTAATTCGTCCAATAATTCGTATAATCCATCCCTGCCTTGTAATTTGTCTACCAGCATATTGATGGCTATCTGTACCGGCCTGCCTTCTCCTAACACCGCGCCTAAATCGTCTTGATTAGCAGTCCTTAAATAAACATCCTTTATCTCTCCGTCTTCCATCGCGCCTTCAAACAAATCAAGGAAGTAGGCCATCTTTAATGCGTACTTTACGAAGTCCCAATGATTCTCAGGGCCAAAAATAGGATTACCATTATCATCTATTGCAATTTCACCGGCATGCTCACGGCAGTATAATGCCATTGCTTCTACATCAATTCCCCTGGTGCTCTCTTTATCTTTTGCGGCAAAAGCCCTAAACGCGCGCTCAGTAGGTACTCTCTTCGGTGTAATCGGCTGCACAAAAGAGGTAATCCCCGGTTTTTCGACTCCATCTCTCATTTTTAACTTAGCTAGCACTGTATTGATGAATTCTAAGGATAAATCGGAAATCAACTTGCCCTCTTTGACAGTAAGTTTCTTATTATTCTTAAGCTTGTCTAAAATTAAGCGTAGTTTATTATCGCTTACATTTGCAGGCGCTACTTCTCTAAAGCGAGAAACAATATAATCATCGCTATATTCATCTAAATAATATTTTTCTAAAACAGCCTGGTATTGGTCTACCGCTGTTGTAAAATCAACTTTTTCAGGTATGTAGGCCATTACTAAAATCGCCTTGCTACCATTTAAATAAATTCCTACCCAATTTTGTGGATAAGATATTCCATATTTATTCACTCTTGCTCCGCAGATGAATTCTATACGGTCAGGAGAATTTCCGCCTATAGGTAAATCCAATTCTTGGGATAGCCACTTTGCCATAATATAAGCCATCTTGTCGCAGATATTGGGATATTGGCGCGGGAAGTTTTGTTTTAGCGCGGTATGCAGAAAATCATCAACTTTTGCCACAAGCCTTGAAACTTCTTCTAGTGTTACCACCACCGGCGAGGAGGTACTTCGACTAGTAAATCCTTGACTTGTTTTAGAAATTTTAGAACATCTAATAAGGTAAACATTATTATCTAAACTATCGACCTCTAAGTCACTCTGTGGAGTTGACTTTATAACTTGCATTATGTAGGGACTACTCCAGATTAGAGCGCGCCGCGCAACATTTGGAAGCCCTATAATAAAACGACGATAGACATCTTCATCAGAAGACCAATCCCAGTAATCTTTTAATCTCCTCTGCTGCCCAGATTTAGTGGTAAAAGTCCAACCCGGCTCATAACTCGGTATATTGAAGAAACACCAATCAAATATTCTGCCGGGAAATGCCGGCATGCCATTCGCATTCACAATGTTATCATGGACAATGGCATTCACAGAAAACCCGGCAATCGCAGCCGTCTCTTCTAAATTAGCAACTTCCAATGGATTTATGCCAAGCGAATAAATGGCATTCTTTGTCTTTAGATGTGCAACCCATGGATCACCACCTTGTCCTGGCCCAGCCACTAAGACAGACTCACCTTTACTAATCCCGCACTTAGTCCAAAGTGCTTGATAGTAATATTTATCTCTTAGATGGCGATTAAGCGGCATTACTGTCGGATAGCATGGAATTATTAATCGTGGTTCCTTAGGAGGATTATCGCAGCAATACAAAGATATATCTTCTCCATATAATAAATCACCGAGTTGTAATCCATAAGTATGCCAATCACCAGTTTCTGTATCAATGGCAACAGATATATAAGGAGCGCTATCCCCGCTTACTCGTCCGATACAACAGAAACCATGGCTTAAGCTTTTTTTATAAGCTCTAATAATCTCCCAATCCTTGCGCATTGCTTTCCCTAATTCTATCCATAGTTTTTTTGCATATCTATCGCTTCCTAAAGGCATATTTATATAGTAGTAACTAAAATCAAAATACCTCACAGACATACTATCTACGCGCTGGTGCTTTCCTTCAGGAATTATGGGAAACACAGCAATGAGATAACCTTTCTGGTTATATAGCAAGGCGAATTCAGTAAGTTCAATCCCTAACCTAGAACTTATGAGTTCGTTTTGTAGAACTTCTAATCCTTTTGGTGGCAAGGTTCGGTTGGAACGCGGCGGTACACGAATACGACGAACTATTGAATTGTCAGATCTTGTCTCTGTTTTAAGAATCTCTGCACCGTTAAAATGCTCAGGATTTTCAAGGCCCAAGGCACACAACAATCTGGCTGCTGGCATTGATGTAATGGTTTCTGGAAATACTCCCATCGGTGAGCTGGCCCTGTTAGAAATTCTATTTAATGCTAATGTATAATTTCTAACGGGGCTGGAGCCAATCTCGCCCTCTAACAAAAGATATGGATACTTAAGCTTATCTGAATAAATCCTAACCACTCCAGCATTTAGCTCTGCTAGGACTTTGTTTACTTGCTTCTGAAGCTCTTCATAGCCAGGAATCCGCGCATATACAAAACCTTCTCGAATATCTAAAGATATTATTGCTCCATATTCAGGACCAATCCCATAACCAATGGAAACGTATTCATCGGGCTTGTAGTAATGTGATTTAAATCTTTCATCAACTAGATTTGTATAATAATCTATCATTCCCTGTATGGTGTTTTCTGACCAGCGGTCTTTCTCAACAATCCTAATATAAGTATCAAGTGCAATTTTATAGAAATCAGCTAAAACTTCGGCTCGCTCATCGTCAGGCTGTTCTACGGTTAACCCGTAATCAAAATAAGCTATTAGCCCTCCTCTATCGGTTCGTGTATATAATATTCTTGATTCGTTACGTAATCCTCGGTCTAAGCTCATGAAAATTGAAGAAGATAACAAATCCCCAGGCCCTTCTGGGGTTGTCTTGAATTCTCCACCTCTCGCTGGGCTCGAGATCATTCCATCCTTAATAGAACCAAGATATGGAACGACCGGCGAGGAGGTGAGGAACCTTAAATTAATCTGTAATGCATTTAAGGGTAGCTTAATTTGATAAGCTGTGCCTGAAATATGATAATAGTCTTCGATTGTCTTTGGTGGGAATCTATCTGCGACCATCGGTGAAGAATTAAATTCGCGAACCGGCCTTCTTACCTTAAACCAGGCATTATCTATAGCGCAAGTGATTTTGCTTATAGAATTATAGTGTTCATGAATATATCTATTTAATCTGGAGAATGCTTCTCTGTGCCCTTTATCGGTGAATAATTTTGCAATACACGCTATGTCTTCTTCATCTTCATAATATCCCCCCATTATCAATCTCAACATCCAATAAGTCTCCTCTATGCCTATTACTTTACTTGCAATAGATAGTAACTGTGTATCTAAAGTATCTTTAAACCACGGATAAACCTCATATATCCAAACCTTATTTAGAGAAATTGCTGTGGCTAAGGTAACGGCGCTATTAATTGCGATAGGCAGGTCTGAAAGCAACATAAACGTATTGTATAATTCCTCCTGTAAAAATCCTAAATTAACAATGGTAATTTTTTCGCCTAAGTTAACTTCAGAGTCTTTCTGTAGAGAATTGATATCCATATAGTCAACCCCTTGCTCTTTAGCTACTTCGGTTATCCACGAGCCATCTGTTTCAAATGTGAATATGTATACCGGGGTGTTCCTTAATTGTTTGTCAGAATTTCTTGCCTCTTTTATAATCCTAATAAATGTGGTTAAACGGCCTTGGCTTTGGCGAAACATAGTCCATTTAACATTCAGATCAAACCCTAAATTTGATTGCTGCTTTTGTTCCAGCAGGGCACAAAGTAGCCATAGTTTGGCTATTGCTGGATCTATATCTTTATAAGCCTCTTTTAATAGCTTGAGTTCTAGATTAAAATACAACCCAGCCCCACCTTCAATTAATCCTCCTTTAAGATAGTAATAACCCCGGGGTTTAAACTTGCCGCAAGGAGAGTGATAATCATCAACAAGTATCTTTATCTTGGCTCTCAGTTTTACTATAATGTCTGGCCTATCAAAACATATAGCTATATCTACTGGGTCGAGCAATAATTCTTCTAGTCCGAGGCCATTTTTTATTTTTATAAAAGTAAAACCTTCTTCTGAGGAAAGTTCCTGGAGTTTGCCAAAAAGTATCATCTGCATTTGCGAATATCCTTTTTCGCTTAAATAGATTTTAATATCTGCGTGGGGATAGGAATTTTTGATTGTCCTGGCTATATTGAGTATTACTCCTGCATCGCCATACCCCCCAACAGGGCCAATAGCCCAAAGAGGCATTGCAAAAAGGCTCACTGAGTGAACTTCATTTTCAGCAATAGCGCGAGCGCGAGGCGATTTCCCCTGATTAGCAAATGAACTACCCGCCGGCGAGGAGGAGTGAGCCTTCGGATTACCTTCGGCGAGCTCCGACGAAGTCCTGAGCGAAGCTAAGGACGAGGAGGCTCTGCGACTATCTGCGCCAATCACCGGTGAGCTGGAACGGCTGTCTTTTGTTTCTTCTCCTGCCTCTTTTATGGCTTCCGTAATAATAGAAAGTGAGTCTAAAACACCTAATAATTTAAAATTCTTTAAACGCGGGTAATCTCTTTTTAGAACCACCGCACCTTCATCCTTATAATGGCCATAATACATCACCACTCGTAAATCAGGGTTTAGATGCCTTGCTTTTTGTAACATCCTTTTAACATCAAACAAATAGTGGTGTGATGGAGTAATAATAATGTCCGGCTGTTTACGCCCTATAATCTCTAAGCCCACATTGGTATCACTTATATAAAACTCATATTTCTCAGAGCCTAATTTCATATTAAAATATTCCCTAGCAATTCCCTT
>CAZFPS010000009.1:0-34833 GCA_964520705.1 uncultured Planctomycetia bacterium
CCCTTCTTATGCTTTTTATGTAGGGCGGCTTGATTAAGCCCTTTTCTGTAATAAATGCAGTTACTAGTTTTGACGCGGTGACATCAAAAGCAGGATTATCCACCTTAATACCAAAGGGAGCTATGCGCTTTTTAAAATATAGGCTAGTCACCTCTTCGCTGCTTCTATATTCGATTGGGATATCCCTTCCGCTTTTTAATTTTTTGTCGAATGTAGACAAAGGTGCGACAGCATAGAACGGGATATTGTGAAATTTTGCCAAAACTGCTAAATTGTATGTTCCAATTTTATTGGCAAAATCTCCAGCCATTGTAATTCTATCCGCCCCTACAAATATCTTTTTTATAACACCTTTTTTCATCAATGAAGCAGCCATGCTATCGCAAATTAAAGTTGTCTTAATATTTTTCTGCTTTAACTCCCAAGATGTTATCCTTGCGCCTTGGAGTAGCGGCCTGGTTTCACAGGCAAAAACTTCAAAATTCTTTCTTTGCTGTTTAGCTTTAAAGAATACACTGAGCGCTGTACCGTATCCAGAGGTAGCCATACCTCCGGCATTGCAAATTGTAAGACATGCTTCTCTATTCTTTATCAATTTCGCTCCAAATTTACCCATGCGCTGGCATCTGTCTTGATCATCCTTCAAAATATGTACCGCTCCATCATAGATAATCGATTTTAATCTAGAAATTGAACAACTGGAATTAATCTTTACTTTTTTCATCAACTCTTCTAAGGCCCAAAACAAATTTACCGCCGTCGGGCGAGCTCCAGATAAATACTTGGCTACCTGTTCAACTTTCTTCATAAATTTATCTTTATTACTTGATTTAAAATTCTTGATTCCTAAATATAGACCGAAAGCACCTGCTATGCCAATGGCCGGTGCGCCTCTTACTTTCATCTTCTTTATTGCACAAAACACATCTTTTTCATTGCGGCAATAGACATATTTTAATCTTAAAGGCAGCTCTCTTTGGTCTACTATTTTTATACAATCTTTGAAATAAAATATGGGTGAAAGGTTCTTCATCTAGACTCCTAATATTTCTAATACCAAGCTCTTCTTGAGCGTTATCGCATTATGCGGACAGATTTCCTGACAGCAACTACATAAAATACATTTATGAGGATTGATAAATGCCTTCTCCTCAAGGCGAATCGCCCCCACAGGACATATCTCTATACATCTCTTGCAGGCTTTGCAGCTTTCTTTTATTACCTGCATTTTATATCCTATTAGTTGTTTGAGCATATTAACTATAGGCCTTGGCATATTGGAAATAAAACTAGTTTTAGGTAGCTTAAAATCACTGCGAATGAACTCTCCTAATTTTTCACCTACCACATCAATATTATTGAGATCAGATTCCCCTAGATTCCTAAAGCTTGCTTCTTTTGTCGTAGGAATATCTTTAGGAAAAATACCCATAATAGTAGCCAATACGCTATCTATGGCAACTGTATCTTGACTAGCCATTATGAATTCTGTATCCGTCTTTGTACCTGCTGAGCCCGGCCCATCTCCCTCTAAAGCAATAACACCATCTACAATTGTCAATGTCGGCTTAACCAATTCAAAAATATCCACTAGTTTCTTTGAAAATGTTCCTACGTCCAAACAATCTCTGTGTATCTTTACTTTATGCATGCCTAATATTAAGCCGTATAAATTCTTTATTCCGGCTGTTAACTTTGTCAAGCCGTGAGTTTTAAACTTAGGTACGTTAATAATATAATCACAGCGCTCAATCCATTCTGTGAGGGGTATGCCATTCTTTAAAACAGCTTTATCAAAATAAACTAACTCCACTCCTTGACGCTGACAAACCTCCTTTGTACCTGTAGCCTCATAAACTTTCTCAGTTTCCATTACTTCACCAAACACACTAGGCGAATCTCCCACAAATATATTTGAATCTATCTTCTTTAACGCCTTAATAACCGATTCTAAAACTCTAGGATGAGTTGTTATACAATCTTCTGGCTTATTGTCCATCAAAAGATTGGGCTTGATTAAAACCTTGGATTTTGGCTTAATAAAACTCTCTATTCCACCCAGCAAATCCAATGCCTTATTTACGGCATAATCCACCTGCTCAAGACTATAATTATTACACCTAGTTAATGCTACTCTACTTTTCATTTAATCCAAAAAAGTTTATTGCATTTTGAGTGGTTATGTCTGCAACTTCTTCTAGAGAAATACCTTTTAACAGAGCAAATTCCTTTGCCACAAAATGAACATATGATGGTTCATTGCGCAGGCCTCTAAATTTCTGTGGAGCTAAGTAAGGAGCATCTGTCTCCAGCATAATATTATCCATGGGGATCATCTTTACTAATTCTCTTAATTTGCTAGCCTTTGGATAAGTTATATTAGCCGTAAAAGAAAACATCGCCCCTAAATTTAGGCACTTATCAAGAAAATCCTGCGGACCAGAAAAACAATGAAATACAATTTTCTTAAAATCACTGTACTCATCTTTTAATATACCATATATATCGGATTGGCTATCTCTGCAGTGAATCACCAAGGGAAGATTCAATTTTTTAGAAAGATTTATAAACGCTAAAAATGTCTCTTTCTGTTTCTCTTTTGATGACCTGCTCTTAAAATAGTCCAGACCGACCTCTCCTATGGCTACTAATTTATTATTGGTATGAGTTTCCAAATTGACAATTGCACCTTTGTCAAAATCATCTGCAAAGTGAGGGTGAAAACCGAAGCTAAAAAAAATATTGTCGAATTCCTCTGCTAAATCTTTGGACCTCAAAGAAGACTCTAGGCTTGAACCAACATTAATTAAATATTTAATTTTGTTGCCTTTGGCCCTATCGATTACTGCTTTTCTGTCATTATCAAATTGAGGAAAGTCTAAGTGACAATGCGTATCTATTAGCATAGCTTACTTTTGAATTCGTGGAAAAATAGGAGGAGCTTTCTTAATCACATCTTTCTTTATCTGTTCTTCTATTTTGAAAGCGGTCTCTGGCATAAATGGAGATACCTCTGATGAAACTTTCCTTAATACTTCTATTAAAACAAAGCAAAATTCTTTAAGTTCTTTATTCTTTTTCTGTTTAGATAAATTCCAAGGCTTAGTCTCCTCCACGTATTTATTCGCTAAATTAATTAACGACCAAATTTCAGTCAAAGCAGAAGAGAAATCAACGGCGTTCATCGCTTTATCAACACGAGCGCTCAGACCGTTAATAGATTTGATTATGGGATTTGATGAAATTGCGTCTTTCTCTACGTCTTGGGGGATACTTCCTGAAAAATACTTTTCAATCATCGTAAGGGTTCTATGTACCAAGTTACCCAGATCATTAGCTAAATCGGAATTAAAACGTTTGGTTAAGGCGTCCTCAGAAAAGGTTCCGTCTAGGCCAAAGGGCACTTCGCGCAAAAGGAAATATCTATATGTATCTACTCCATATTCTTTAATTACTTCTAAGGGATTTACGATATTCCCTTTAGACTTAGACATCTTTTCATTTTTTCCTTTTAGAGGTGCAAGCCACCAACCATGAGCAAAAATCATCTTGGGCGGTTTTAAATTTAGACTATGCAACATAATAGGCCAGTATACGGCGTGCTGCCTTAATATGTCTTTTCCGATTAAGTGAATATCTGCAGGCCAAAATCTCTTAAATTTATTGTCATCATACGAAAAACCCACCGCACTCACATAGTTAACCAAAGCATCAAACCAAACATAGGTTACATGGTCATCTGAAAACGGCGTGGGAATTCCCCAAGATAATCTCTCTTTGGGTCGAGAAATACATAAATCACACAACTTATTGGCCTCCAAGAAAGAAAGCACTTCATTGCGTCTAGAATCAGGTTTTATAAAATCTTTGTGGGTCTTTATATAATTTATCAGCCATTCTTGATATTTTGAAAGTTTAAAAAAATAGTTAAGCTCTGATATGTGTTCTACGCTGCGCTTGCAATCTGGGCAATTGTTTTCTACTAACTGATCTTCGGTCCAAAAAGATTCGCAAGGAACACAATACCACCCAGAATATTCATCTTGATAAATATCGCCTTTTTTATATAAAGAATCTAGTATCCACTTGACTGTTTCTTTGTGCCTTGATTCGGTTGTGCGTATAAAATCATCGTAACTTATATTTAAACTTTTCCAAAGCCCCTTGAACCTCTCGACCATCTTATTGGAAAAATCTAAAGAATCCAAACCTTCCTTCTGAGCGGCCTTTACAATCTTTTGACCATGCTCATCTGTGCCCGTAAGAAAATAAACTTCACAGCCCCTATTTCTGTAAAAACGAGCTAAGGTATCAGCCGCAATATTGGTGTAGGAGTGACCAATATGCGGAGAAGCATTTACATAGTACAATGGCGTTGTCACATAAAATTTCTTCTTCATAAAGTTTTATATTTATCTACCTTTATATGCCATCTGAATTTGTTTCCCATCATCCGTCTGAACCGTAACGATCCTGCGCAGTATATTTACATTGATAACCTTACCTTTGCCCTGTGGCGTATCTATTTTATCACCTTCCCTGGGAAGACCTTTGCACAGGTGTCGGTAACATTGATATTCATATGACAAACAGCACATAAGCCTACCGCATAAACCTGATATTTTGGGAGGGTTTAGAGGCAAATTTTGCTCTTTAGCCATTTTGATTGTAACTGGTTCGAAATCTTTTAAAAATTTAGAACAACAAAGCTCTCTGCCGCAAGGACCAAACCCTCCAAATAATTTAGCTTCATCTCTTACGCCAATCTGACGCATTTCAATACGAGCCTTAAAAATTCTTGCTAAATCTTTAACGAGGTTTCTAAAATCTATGCGGTTATCGGCGGTAAAATAAAACAATATCTTGCTGCCATCAAAAGAATACTCGGAATTTACTAATTTCATGTTTAATTTATGCGCTGCGATCTTTTCCAAACAAACTTTGAATGCTTCCTTAGCTTTTTTTCTATTGTCTTCTATCTGTTTTAAATCTTCCTTTGTAGCTAGGCGCAGCACGGATCTCATAGAGTTATTAGATTGACCCTGCTCAAGTAATTCACTATTCGCCTGACCATAATCAATACCTCTTTCCGCCTCTACGATTACACAATCGCCAATTTTTGGCTTTAAATTATTTATTTTATACCAAGAGACATTATTGGAATCTCTCAATTTTACCTGTACTACTTCCATAAGTCTGCCCTCATCTTAGAAACTGCTAATTTCACATTTATATTAGAGTTAATTAATAACTTGGTATTTGCAACGGTAGAGATATTATTTATTAGTTCCTGGGGAGAATATCTACTACTTAATCTGGATAGATCTTCCTTCTTATCCCAATTAATTAAAGGATTTTTCAATCCAATCCTAACAAAAAGTAAATCTCTGAACCAAGCTAGCAACATATCCAACAAAAGACTAATGCTCTTTCTCTTCTGAGTATTATCTTTTATATTAAACTCTTCCATTCTAAATAAAGAAAACTTTTCATAGTAGATAGAATTTAAAACGTGTCCTCTCTTCTCAAATAAATCATTTCTTATGTCTTTAAAAAATAAAGCCTTGTCCAAGCTTCCTTCTGAAAAATAACTTATGAAGTGTGCCTGAGATAAAGGAACCTTATATTGATGTATCAATAAATCTTTTATCTTTGCTTCATCGATAGAGTTAAAGAGTATCTTCTGACAACGAGAACTTATCGTGGAAAGTAAAGTTGCCGTATCGTTTACTATCAAGATAATAACGGAGTCACCAACTGGCTCCTCCAGTGTCTTAAGAAGCGCATTTGAAGACTCTATAGTCAGATGCTGCGCATCACAGATAATAAAGACTTTTTTATCTGATTCATAGGGCTTTAAATACATATATCTTTCCAGTTCTCTAATTTGAGAAATGCTAATTGATTTATTCATGGGTCTAAACCAATGAATATCGACATGCTTTTCCTGTTCGATTTTATTGCATTGCACACATTCATCGCAGCATTCCCCGGATACATTTTCACAATTTATCAATTTGGCAAACTCCTTTGCCATCTTCTCTTTGCCTGTGCCCTCTTTACCAATAAACAAATAACTACCGGCAAATCTATCGGCTTGATAAGAAGCTAACAAAAATTTAATAATATGATCTTGATTAATTATTTCTTTAAAAGACATTTATCGATTATCTTCCTTACTTGTCTCTGCGTAGAAAAGATATCATCTTTGACCTGAACAACCTTAATCCGTCTGGGATGTGCCTTAGACAAAAACATATATCCCTTTCTTACTTTTTTATGATATTTCTCTGACCTTAATTCAATCCTGTCCTTCTTATGGTTCTTCTTAAACAGGCTGTCTTTATCTTGCAAATCAAGAAGTATGGTGAGGTTTGGGCTTATTCCTTTTGTTGCTAACTTGCCGATTTTCTTAATAAAGCCTATATCTATACCTAATCCATAACCTTGATAAGCGATTGTAGAATCCAGAAATCTATCACAAATAACAACTCTGTTCTTTTTAAGCGCTGGCTCGATAACCTCTTTTACAAGCTGCGATCTTGCCGTCATATACAAAAGCATCTCTGCAAAATGAGATAGTTGAACGTTTCTTTTGTCTAAAAGGACTTTTCGAATTTTCTCACTTAAGGTAGTACTCCCAGGCTCTCTAATAAATAAACAAGAAAAACCTTCTCCGGTTAAATACTTCTTAAGTAGTTTTGCCTGGGTGCTCTTGCCGCTCTTTTCAGGACCTTCAAAAGTAATAAAATAACCCTTCATTCCTCTATTCTTGTAATGGTTACACCGAAATTAGTATCGCTTGGATAAAATCCAAAATCTTTAACCCAACCAGTCCTTATGTCATCTGCCCCTTTATAATCACCTTCTTTTTTCAGCTTTTCCCTTTCGGACTGCTCTTTAATGACTCTTTCTGGCAGTTGTATCTGGGGTTTTACTTTTAGCCCAAATATATTAAATAAAGCCCCTAGCTTTAATCTAGCATAGCTATAAGCTTTTCCCGTATAACCAAAAGTTAGATCTTTTAGCTCAAACAGATAGCTTAAAGCTTGAGGCATATTGAAATCATTATCCATTACTTGCTCAAATTTATCGTAAATAATATCAATTTTTTCCTTATTTTCTTTAGAAAATTTTGGCGCTGATTCATCTTCCGTTATTAAATCAACCTTTTCAAAAAAATCATCAAAACTTTTCTTTTGTTTCTTACATGCCTTCATTTTATCTTCAGTAAAATCTATCGATTGAGAGTAATGTGCTGACAGAAAGAATAATTTCAGAATATCTATATCATTATATTGAGTTATAAAATCCTTTATTGTAATAAAATTACCCAAAGACTTTGCCATCTTCTGACTATTAATGGTCAAAAGTCCGTGATGAATCCAATATTTAACAAATGGCTTGCCAGTTTTGGCTTCTGATTGCGCAATTTCATTTTCGTGATGAGGGAATACCAAATCCCGTCCTCCCGCATGTATGTCTAGGGTATCGGCCTTTAGAAATTTCTGACTCATCACCGAACATTCAATATGCCAACCTGGCCGCCCTTCTCCCCAGGGGCTATCCCATTTCGGTTCGTCTTCCTTTGATTTCTTCCAAAGCGCAAAATCCAAAGGATCATTTTTGGTTTCGTCAGCATCTTTTCTAACTCCTGTTAACATCTGATCCACACTCTGACCAGATAATTTTCCGTATTCTTTAAATTTACGAACACTAAAATATACACCTGTATTTGTAACATAAGCATAATCTTCATCAATCAAAACCTTTATGTATTCCTTTATATCTTCTATACTCTTTGTTGCCCTTGGCTCTTCCTTGTCTTTATCTAAAATACCTAAACGAATACCTAAAGATTTTAAATCTTCTTTATAGCTTGTAATATACTTTTCTACTAAATCTCTCCAATTAACCTTAAGTTCATTGGCACGATTTATAATCTTGTCGTCGATGTCAGTAATATTGCGTACAAAATTAACTTTAAACTTTTTATATTCTAAGTATCTTCTGATAACATCAAAAATATAAAGACTTCGGGCATGGCCAATATGGCAATCGTCATAAACGGTCACTCCACAGGTGTACATATTGACTTTCGAAGGCTCAATAGGGACAAACTCTTCCTTCTTCTTAGTTAAAGAGTTATAAATATGTAGAGGCATAATTATGAGGCTACTTCTCTAAAGAAGAAATTCTTTGTTTCAGTTCATCTATTGTCTCTTTAATTGGATCAAGTACATGGACGTGATCCAAGTTTAAGTCCAATTTTTTACCATCTTGTTTGGTTATTCTACCCGGAACACCTACAATGGTTGAATTAGGAGGCACATCTTTAATCACAACCGCATTAGCTCCTACATAAGAATTATCTCCTATGGAAATATTGCCAAGTACTTTGGCACCAGCACCTATAACCACATCATTGCCGATTGTAGGATGGCGTTTGCCTTTTTCTTTGCCAGTTCCTCCCAAAGTTACTCCTTGATATAAAGTAACATTGTCGCCAATTATGGTCGTCTCTCCCACAATTACCCCCATACCATGATCGATAAACAGACCCCTGCCGATGCGAACCCCAGGATGAATTTCAATTCCAGTTATAAATCTAGCAAACTGAGAAATCGCCCTAGGAACAAAAGGTATTCTCAGCTTTAGCAAAAATTTTGAGATTCGATACAGGATAATTGCGTGCAGACCGGGATAAAGAAGAATAATCTCTAAAAAATTCTTGGCAGCAGGGTCTTTTTCCCGAGCAGCAGCAATCTCTCTTCGGAAAAATAAAAGGATTATTAAAATCCATATTAAGAATATAGCCAGGATTAAAAACATAATTTGAGATAAGCAACTCATTGTCTACCTCCGATAAGGTAACTCTTGACGCACAACGCACCAAGATTATAATTTATTTTTTCCCAATAAGACTGTACAGTAAACTGCAATCCCCTTTTTAGAAAAAGACAATATACCTTCTGTCGTCTTTGCCTTTAGGCCAATTAATTTCTTATTTATAGAAAGGATACTAGCAACTTTTTCTTTTATTTTATCCCTAAAAATGCTTATTTTTGGTTTATCGGCAATTATGATAAAATCGATATTGACTGGTTTATATTTCTCTCTAACCATTATGCTTTTTACTTTCTCCAATATATTACTACTAGATAAATTCTTGTTCCTGGGGTCTTTATCTGAGAAATAGCAACCGATATCCGGTTTAGCCATTGCCCCCAGCAAGGCATCAGACAAAGCATGTAGCAATACATCAGCATCGGAATGGCCCGCCAAACCTAAATTAAATGGAATCGGAACTCCGCCTAAAATTAGTTTCCTTCCTTTTTTTAGCAGATGGATATCGAATCCAATGCCGATTCGCAGATTAATCATTTTATTAACCACCATTAATATTTATGAAAAAGTGCGAAAAGATAGCTATCGATACTTATCCCTTAAGAAAAATCTATGATATGTTTCGATGATGAGGCTTATTATATATTCTTATTCAGCTCATCATTTATCAAGACTAAAGATTTGGCAACAGACGATTTTAATATTAAGCCTAAGCCTGCGGCCGGAACTATCGCAGAAACCTTCACCTTTCGTTATCTTTAGATTTTGCAAAGATCATCTTGCCTGCTTGAGTCTGTAAAACAGAAGTAACGGCTACCGCTTGTGTTTTACCGATCAGCTTGCGCGCATTCTCTACAACAACCATGGTGCCATCTTCTAAGTATCCTACTCCTTGATTATATTCTTTACCCTCTTTTATAATCTTTATCTCTAGATCCTCCCCGGGAAGAACAACGGCCTTTAAATTATTAGCTAGTTCGTTAACATTTAGAATCTTAATTCCCTGTAATTCTGCTATGCGATTTAAGTTAAAATCAACAGTAAGAATCTTCGCATCAAGCAATTTTGCTAATCTAACTAATTTTGCATCAACTTCCTGAATATCGGGAAAATCTTCCTCTTGAATAGTAATATTAATTTCTTTTTGAATCGCATGAAGAATTTCTAATCCTCTTTTACCTCTTTGGCGCTTAATTGAATCTGAGGAATCTGCGATGGCTTGTAATTCTCTTAAAATAAAGCGGGGTACTACTAATCTAGCCTCCAAGAAATTAGTTTTGCAAATATCCAAAATCCTCCCATCGATAATAGAACTAGTATCCAGAATTGCCAAATCTGCCACCTCTCCCTGTCTCTTCAGCCTTACATACGGAATAATAATACTAAACTCATCTCTACCCCTTAAACTCAATGCTGCGCCCAGATAACAAAAAGAAAGAGTAAGAATTATATTTGTTAGTGAACGCACTGAGTCTTCTATAGGAAAAAGCAAAAATGCATTAGATACAATCTTTGCCATAATCAAACCTAAGAGTAAGCCAAACACCATACTAGAAAGACCTCTTACAGATACACGGCGCATCATCATCTCTAAAACAATAATGACTATACTAAAACCGCTACCAATAGATAAGCCGGCTATGCCTTCACCTACGCCGAGTCCAATGTTATAGCCTATAAAAGCACTACCAATAACAAAAAACAATCTTACAAAAAGCAAAGTTACTCCCATCTTATTTCTCCTTCCATAAAAATTGAAATGACTCCTTAAGGCTGCCAAAAGAATAAATCTCTAATTTCTTCAGCGACTTACTCTCTTTTACATTGCCCTCGGGAAGAATAGCCTTTTTAAACCCCAATTTTGCTGCTTCCTTCAACCGTAGGGATGAATTAGTAATAGACCTAACTTCTCCTCCCAAACCAACTTCTCCTAAAATTATCAAGTCTTTCGAAATCACCTTATCATAATAACCAGAGGCTATAGCCGCTGCGATAGCTAAATCTAGAGCTGGATCATCAACACTTATCCCTCCTACCACGTTCACAAAAATATCCTTATCTTCTAATTTTAAACCAATTCGTTTTTCCAGGACCGCAACTAACAAGTTCAAACGATTAAAATCAATACCCTGAGCTTTTCTTCTGACTACGCCAAAGCCGGCCTTACAGACTAAAGCTTGTATTTCAATTAATAGTGGTCGCGTACCCTCAATAGTAGCGCAGATAACACTTCCTGAAATATTCTTAGTCCGTTCTGATATAAAATATTCCGAAGGGTTAGATACTTCTATCAAACCTCTACCAGACATCTCAAACACGCCGATTTCATTGGTTGACCCAAAACGATTCTTTACCGCTCTAAGTATCCTGTAATTAGAAAACCGGTCGCCTTCAAAATATAATACTGTGTCGACAATGTGTTCTAATACTCTTGGACCAGCGATTGCCCCTTCTTTAGTCACATGGCCAATTATAAACATAGAGATTCCATTTTGCTTTGCAAACTTCATCAGCATATTAGCGCACTCTCTAACCTGAGAAACACTGCCGGGACTAGAAGTAATCTGTCCAGAATATACCACTTGAATAGAATCTATGACTACAATCTTTGCTTTTACCTTCTCAATCGCCTCAAAAATGCCTTCGAGATTGGTAAGATTTACTATAAAGAAACCATCATTTAAATCAGAATCCAACCTATCCGCTCGCATCTTGGTTTGCTTGGCGGACTCTTCTCCGCTTATATAGAGAACAGTGGCTGTCTTACTTAAATTAGCAGACATCTGTAATGCCAACGTAGACTTTCCTATTCCCGGATCACCACCTATCAAAACAATTGACCCGGAAACCACGCCCCCGCCTAAAACACGGTCCAGCTCTGTTATCCCTGTATTCTGGCGTTTATCTTTTTCCGTATCTATACTTTTTAAGAGCGCGGGAGGCTGTTGAAATTCACTAACCTCAAATCTAGACTTCTCAGGCAAAACGCCTTCTTCCGCATAAGAACTCCAGCTGTTACAATCAGGACATCTACCTATCCACTTAGGAGACTGTGCTCCGCAGTTCTGGCAGGCAAAAATGGTCTTTGTCTTTGTTTTCACTACTTATCCTTAGGACGGTACAAAAGTTTCCAGGGGTGTTCCTTCAAATCTCCAAACATCTCATCGATATTGTTATAAAGACTATCGTCAAAAAAGAGCCTGCCTACAGTACCATCGCCGCGCTCAACATTAGCTAGTATCAAATTTATCGAATCTAACGTCATATTTAATTTACTCAATGTTACTGAAACATCCTCTACGGTTTCACCCACCTGCTCTGCGATCTCCCTGCTTAAATCCGTAATCTCCTGTATGGCTATAGGATCTTCCCCTATTATAATTGAACCCTCTCTTAGTAAGTTAGTATGATCTTGCCCGGGGATAATCTCAATATACTTTTCTCCCAATAAACCCAACATATTTACCCAGACGCGTGAATCCGCAGGAATCTTAGCCGCTTTCCTTACCCACACCTCTATAGTGACAAGAGGTTTTTTTGCGCTCTCATCATAACCAATTATAATATTTCTGACCTCCCCAACATCCACTCCGGAAAGCCTAACTGGCGCACTGTTTGTAACGCCATTAGCAAAACCAAAAGTAACCTTAAAAGTATAGCCGGGATTTATCAACCTAAAGTCTCCTATCATTAAAACAAATAAGACAAAAATAACTAATCCGATAAAAACGAAAATGCCTACTTTTAACTCTGTCCCTTTTGATTTATCAAACATCTCTGCCTCCTATTATAAAAATATTATTTTGGCGGTCCAGTTATCGGACCATGCGCAGCTCCTGTTATAAACTGATGCACTATAGAATCATGGGTATAGCGTATCTCGTCTGGCGTCCCTTCAGCAATAATCTTGCCGTTATACAACATGGCAATCTTATCTGCCACCTTATAAGCACTTCTCATATCATGAGTAACAACAATAGATGTAACTTTTAACTTATCATGCAGTTCATCTATTAAGAGATTTATTGCGTCAGCGGTAATAGGGTCTAGGCCAGTCGTAGGCTCATCATAAAGGATTATCTGCGGTCTTACGCAAACCGCCCTAGCCACTGCCACTCTCTTTTTCATGCCTCCGCTAAGTTCAGCAGGCATCTTATTCTCTACATCGTATAAATCAACTAAAGACAGGGACTCTTTAACACGCTTTCTAATTTCAGATTCTTTTAGTGTGGAATATTCCCGTAAAACAAAACCCACGTTTTCCCATACAGATAATGAATCAAATAGAGCCCCGCCCTGAAAAACCATTCCTATCTTCATATGTAGCTGATTCATCTTCTTTTCATCTAGTGTCCAGATATCTTGGTTATCAACTATTACCTTTCCGTTTTCTGGTCGCAATATCCCCACAATATGCTTTAGCATAACACTCTTACCACAACCAGAGCGGCCAATAATAACCTTAGTCTCTCCAGTTTCTACCTTTAAACTTAAAGAATCCAGAACTAAGGCATCCCCAAAATGTTTTGTTAGATTTTGAATTTCAATCATGCTCACTCGTTACCCTTTTTTTAAAAGAAAAAATAAAATAGTGCTGTAAAGAAGCAGTCCGCCACAATTATCAAAATAAAAGAGATAACCACAGAAGTGGTTGTAGACTTACCAACTCCCTCAGCCCCTCCTTTTACATTCAATCCCTCATAACAAGAAACCAAGGCTATAATCATGCCAAAAAATAATGTTTTTATCAAACCCGTTGCTATATCTTTGTTAACTAGTGTATCGAAGGTGGTCGCTATATACATATTGGGAGATATATTCAGTCTGTTTACACAAAGAAGATATCCTCCGAATATACCCACTAAATCAGCATAAATGGTAAGAACCGGCAACATAAAGGTCATTGCCAAAAATCTAGGTACCACTAGATACTTAACAGGATTAGTTGCCAGTGTCTTTAATGCCTCCACCTGCTCTGTAACGGTCATCGTACCGATCTCAGCAGTTATAGCAGCCCCACACCTTCCCGCAACAATTAAAGAAGTAAGCACCGGGCCTAGCTCTCGTGTCAAAGACAACGCCACTATGCTAGCGATATACATCTCAGAAGACAGCTTCTTCATTAAATAGGCTGTCTGAAGCGCCAAGATCATGCCCGTAAACAAAGCCACCATAGTAACTATCGGCAGACTATCGATTCCTATCATCTTGGCCTGCTGAAAAGTACGATTTTTCTTAATCGGCGGTATAAAAATCCAGAATAATGTCTGGAAAAAAAGCTTAGTTATGCCACCTAAGAATTCAAAGAAATCCAGCGTCTTTTTACCTAAGTCCAAAAAATAAGTCTTCATTCCGCTTTCCTTATTTTATAAATATCGGTAAGAAATTATTTTCCGATAGTAAATACTAGTTCGTCTCTTTTCTTTTTTACTTTGATATGAACACCTTCTTTGAACTTGTTAGATATCAAGTCTTGAGCTAGGGGGTCTTCGAGATATCTTTGTATTGTTCTCTTTAAAGGCCTTGCACCAAATACTGGATCAAAACCCTTCTCGACTAAAAGCTCCTTTGCGCTCTTATCTAATTCCAATGTAATATTCTGCTCTTTAAGCCTTTCTGCAAGGTAAGATATCTCGATTTCGATTATTTTAAATAGGCTCTCTTTTGCTAAAGATTTAAACACAACAATATCATCAACTCGGTTTAGAAATTCGGGTTTGAAAGTCTTTTTGACCTCGTCAAGTAATTTAGTCTTCATTTCTTTATAAGTTATCTCTTCAGTCTGTGATTTAAAACCTAAAGAACCTTGCTTCCTGAGAATCTCGGCTCCCACATTTGAAGTCATAATCAATATTGTATTTCGAAAATCGACTTTTCTACCAAAACTGTCTGTAAGGCGGCCTTCCTCTAAAACCTGAAGTAAAATATTAAAAACATCCGGATGTGCCTTTTCAATCTCATCCAGTAATATAACCGCATAAGGACGCCTACGAATTCTCTCTGTAAGCTGTCCGCCTTCTTCGTAACCCACGTATCCAGGAGGAGCTCCCACTAATCTCGAAACATTAAATTTTTCCATATACTCTGACATATCCAACTGAATCAAGGCGTCTTCGTTACCAAACATAAATTCCGTCAATGCTCTGGCCAGAAGCGACTTCCCTACCCCAGTAGGACCTAGGAATATAAATGAACCGATGGGTCTTTTAGGATCTTTAATTCCAGCTCGAGACCTACGCACAGCATGGGAAATAACCGATAATGCCTCGTCTTGACCCACGACGCGCTTTCGAATCTCATCTTCAATTTTAAGAAGTTTTTCGCTATCCTTTTGCTCTAATTTAACTATAGGTATCCCGGTCCATTTAGAAACGATATAAGCTATATCATCCTCTTTTATGCTAGGACAGTTTTTATCACGAGCTTGAATCCAATCCTTCTTTTTAGTATCTAATTCCGCTCTGACTTGCCTCTCTTTGTCTCGTAGGGATGCTGCTTTTTCAAAATCTTGGCTCTTGATAAAAGCTTCCTTTTCTTTTTTTAAATCCTCAACATTCTTCTCCAGCTCTTTTATCTCATCCGGCACAGTCAAAACTGCCAATCTCGCCCTGGCCCCAGTTTCGTCGATAATATCAATGGCTTTATCTGGTAAGAATCTACCGCTGATATAACGATCGGAAAACTTAGCTGCTGCTTCCAGAGCTTCATCGGTAAACTCTACACGATGATGAGCCTCATATTTATCCCGCAGACCCTTCAATATCTCGATTGTCTCATCAACAGATGGGGGATCAACCATAATCGTCTGAAACCTTCTCTCTAAGGCAGCATCTTTTTCTATATGTTTTCTATACTCATCCAAAGTAGTTGCGCCTATACACTGTATCTCGCCTCTAGATAAAGATGGCTTTAGAATATTGGAGGCATCTATCGCGCCTTCTGCTGCACCGGCTCCTACTAAAGTATGCAACTCATCTATAAAAATAACTACATCTTTCGAGCGTTTTATCTCATCCATTATCGCCTTGATTCTTTCTTCAAACTGACCACGATACTTAGTACCCGCGACCATCAAAGCTAAATCCATTATGATAATTCTTTTATCTCTTAACACTTCAGGTATATTGCCCGCCACGATTAGCTGAGCCAGGCCTTCCACTATAGCCGTCTTTCCGACCCCTGCCTCACCCAACAATACAGGGTTATTCTTTGTCCTGCGGCTTAAAATTTGTATAACGCGCTCAATTTCATTCTTACGATTAACAACCGGATCCAACTTGTTTTCTTTTGCCAAAGCGGTTAAATCTCTACCAAAGGCATCCAGAGCAGGAGTCTTTGATTTTGTAGCTTGGCCCCCTTGAGCGCCAAGGCCAGGAGTAACAGATCCTAAAATTTCCATAATTTCAGCACGTACGCGATTTAAATCCAGGCCTAAATTTAACAGCACCTGAGAAGCCACTCCTTCTCCCTCGCGAATAAGTCCCAAAAGCAGATGTTCTGTGCCAATATAATTATGTCCCAGTGAACGAGCTTCTTCAGCAGATAATTCCAGACTCTTTTTGGAACGAGGAGTAAAAGGAATATCTCCTAAAATTTGAGTTGAAGGGCCAGGCTGAACCAACTTTTCTATTTCCAGACGTATAGATTCAAGGCTCATACCCATTTTTTGCAAAACAGCCGCTGCTACGCCTTCTCCTTCACGTATAAGGCCTAAAAGCAAATGCTCTGTGCCGATATAATCATGATTAAATCTTCGTGCTTCTTCTTTGGCTAAAACAATGACTTTTCTTGCTCTCTCAGTAAATCGATTAAACATCTTTAAATCCCCCTAAGTTATTATTTTCTATTTCTTATTAGTTAATTTCTCTCTAATTAAATCTGCGCGTTTAACATCTCTCTCATGAGGACTCAACTTCTTCTTTTCTATTTTTTGCAGATGCGCGGGTTGTGTCAATATAAACAACTCATTAATCAATGCTCGCTCTAAATCTTTGACTATCTCTAGATCCTGCCCTAATCTTAACATCGACAGCAACTCTACAGTCTCCTGACTCGTAATAATATGAGCATTTTTTAAAGTGCCATAAGAACGCCATATTTTATCTTCCAGCATACTCCTATGTTTGGAAACGAGGTTTTGACGAGCTGTCTTCTCTTGATCTATAACCTGCCTTATTACCCCTTTTAAGTTATCTATAATCTCTTCTTCCTTATGTCCCAAAGATACCTGATTAGAGATTTGGAAGAAATTCCCGGAAGCTTGCGTTCCTTCACCATACAATCCCCTGGTAGTGAAACTAAGCTTAGCGATAGCGTCTAAAACGCGATTAATCTGACGTGTCATTACTAACACTGGAAGATGCAGCATTATAGAGCTACGCATTCCTGTTCCTGTATTTGTTGGGCATGCGGTTAGATAACCCAACTCCTTAGAAAAAGCAAAAGGAGATTTTTTGGATAGATCATCATCCAACTTATTAATAATATGCCAAACGTCATCTAAATCAAAACCAGACTTCATTACCTGTACTCTAAAATGATCTTCTTCGTTTACCATAATTGAGATTACTTCATTCTTAGTCAAGCATAGCGCTTTGCCATTAGAACGAGCAGCATGTTCATGAGACATAAGATGTCTCTCTACGAGAAACTGTTTATCCAAGTTATCCAAATCTGCCAACATGAAAAAAGTTGAATCGTGCAACTGCAAAGCATGAGAAATTGCAGACTTAGCTATCTCCACAATCTCTCTTTCCTGATCTTTGTTGGCCCAATGAGGAAAAGGAATATTAGGAATATTACGAGCCAGTCTAATTCGGCTAGAAATTACTATATCAGAATTTAATCCTGTACCCCTAAGCCACTCGCTAGTATTGTTAATTAAATCGTCTACTTTCATAACAACAATAATTCTCCTTTATCAAGCCATGACATCAGCTCTTACTCTTTCTTTCTTTCTTTATCTTTAGAAGGAACTGCTGAAGATGATTCTTTTTCTTCCAAGGCCTTTATTTTATCTCTCAATATCGCTGCTTCTTCAAAATTCTCTAATTTTATCGCCTCTTGCAATCTATTCTTGAAATCTTGCAATTCGGATTCAGGCTTTTTTATTTGTGTCTTTTTGACTGCTTTTACTTCCTTCGCACCTTGATGCGATTTGCCTGTATGAATAGAAGAGCCATGTATACGTCTTAAAAGCGGAGCTAAGTATCTTGCAAAAGAGCTATAGCAGTTACTGCAACCGAGCCTTCCGATCTTTTTAAAATCCTCATAACTTAGATTACAGCTTGAGCATTTAATCTTTGACAGCTCTTTGCCTTCGATATTTTTACCAAAATCGACTAAGCCACCCAATAAATCAGACAATCCGAATTGCTGCTCCATCTGAACACTTTTTTGCTTTGCGCAACCTTCACACAAATGTAACTCCGTCATCTGCTCGTCAACAATTTCAGTCAAGTGCACCGTAGCCTGATTTTTGCTACAAATATCACAAAGCATAACGAACTCCTTGAGTTTTAGTAACTTTGCGGAATTCCTTGATTAGATTCAACGTAAACTTTCCTGGCTTACCAGAACCAATGGTGCGCCCATCAATACCCACAACAGGAATTATCTCCGCTGCTGTACCTGTAAGAAAAACCTCTTCAGCATTGAATAAGTCATACCTGGTAATTATCTTCTCCTTTGTCTTTAAGCCTATCTTAGAAGATAAATCTAAAGCACACTGTCTCGTAATCCCTGCTAAAATTCCCATGGCGGTTGGAGGAGTAATAAGCATACGATCTCTTATCATAAAGATATTATCACCTGTACACTCGGCCACCAAACCATCTTTATTCAACATCAACGCTTCTTCAGCGTTAAAATTAATCGCCTCGATCTTAGCTAAGATATTGTTAAGATAGTTCAAAGACTTTATCTGCGGATTCAATGCCTCAGGGATATTACGCGGAGTAGGTACCGTCACAATAGAAAGCCCCTTCTGATAAAGTTCTTTAGGATAAAGCACAATCTTATCAGCGATAATAAAAATAGAAGGTGTCTTGCACTTTCTAGGATCAAGACCTAAATCACCCTCTCCTCTAGTCACTACAACTCTAATATAGCCATCTCGCAATTTATTAGCCTTAAGAGTAGCGATTATCGCTTTGATCATTGCTTCTTTTTTCATAGGAATCTTGAGCAATATTGCCTGGGCAGAATTATACAACCTATCAATATGCTCTTTTAATTTGAACACTAAACAATTATATACACGGATGCCTTCGAATACCCCGTCACCATATAAAAGTCCGTGATCGAACACCGAAATCTTAGCATCCTGCTTATCCACTAATTTTCCGTTTAGATAAATCTTCATAAATCCCCCTTAATTTAGAATAATACCGTCTTTTAAATGTATGATCCTTGAGGCATTCTCCACTATTTCTTGTTCATGGGTAATAACTATTAACGTCGTATTATATTCCTTATTAATTTGCCAAAGCAGATTTTTAATCTGCAAACCTGTTCTCGTATCTAAATTACCTGTAGGTTCATCGCAAAACAGTATCTTTGGAGTATTAATCAACGCCCTAGCTATAGCGACGCGCTGCTGTTCTCCTCCGGAAAGCTCAGAAGGCCGATGATGCAACCTCTCTGATAAGCCGCATCTCTCTAATATGCCAGAGGCTTTACTCTTTATCTTCTTAGAATCATCCCTATTACTTAGAACAGCTGGCAACATTACATTCTCTAATGCGCTAAACTCGGCCAATAGATGATAAAATTGAAAGACAAAGCCAAAACATCTATTCCTAAGCTGCGCTCGTTGTTTATCATTGAGCTTAGATATATCTTTACCATCTAACTCTACTCTTCCTTTAGTCGGATCATCCAAACCTCCCAAAAGATGCAAAAGCGTTGATTTACCAGCACCGGATGGACCGACTATCCCTAATATTTCGCCCTCTTTTACTGTTAAATTAATCCCCTTTAGTACTTCTAAAATATTCTGACCTAATCTATACTGTTTAATTAATCCTATAGTTTCAAGCATTAGCAATCACTCGTAACGCAAAGCATCTATCGCATTAAGCCGGGAAGCTCTCCAAGCAGGATAAATGGTTGATAAAAAACATATGAGTATGGCACTTGTGGAAATCCAAATCAAGTCCTGTAAATTAAAAGCTACGGGCACGCGATCAAAATAATAAATATCTTGCGGTATCTCTAGAAAATGGTGAATATTCCTAATGATATGGCACACAAATAAACCGCCGCCGACTCCCAAAAGTATGCCCATAACTCCTAAAAACAATCCTCCAAAAGCAAATATTTTTGCGATGCTCGATCTCTTAGCACCGATTGATCTTAATATTCCAATATCTTTTATCTTTTTTGTGACCGTGACTATTAAAGTCGAAGCTATGTTAAAAGAAGCAACTAATACAACCAACGCAACCACCAAAAACATAACCATCTTCTCTAACTTGAGAGCCGAAAGCAAATTCTTATTTAAATCCATCCAAGTCCTAACATTATATTCCGGGCCTACGAATGAAGATACATCATCCTTTAGCTGTCTTACAAGTTGCGGCTTATTCACCTTTAACCCCACCTCAGTAACGCTATCTCGAAAATCAAAAAGTTCCTGCGCATCACTTAAATTGACCAAAGCCAAGTTTGCGTCGTATTCATAGTAGCCGGAATTAAAAATTCCGCCTACTTTAAAAATCTTCAAACCCCCTGTAATAGGTGAATTTAAAGCGATATCACCACCTATATCTAAACCAAGATGATTGGCCAATTCTTTACCAATTATAATCTCACCCTCTTTGATATAAAATTCTCCCTTTTTGATATAATCTTTTATCTTGGTAACCTTAACCTCTTTCTCAGGATTAATGCCTCTTACGAATATAAACGACGTCCTATTGCCATAATAAAAAGATGCTTGTCCTAAGATGCTTTCCGTAACGGCCTCAACGTATTCCAATTTACTCAGCCTCTCCTCTAAGGAGCGGTAATCATAAATCTCGGAATCAGTTTTAATTGTTATATGCGCGTTGGCACCGATTATCTTTTCTCTTAATTGATTTCCAAAACCCGTCATCACTCCTAAAGTTCCAATTAAAGCAGTAACGCCAATAGCTATGCCTAACACGGCAATTATGCTTATAGCAGAGATAAATCTCTCCCCCTGTTTAGTTACAAAATATCTCCAGCTTATCCAGAGCTCAAAATTCATTCTTTGACTCGCTATCCTTCTCCAGGCGAAGCATCGGAAATAGCACCACATCTCGAATAGAAGGCTGATTCAAGAATATCATAACCAACCTATCAATTCCTATACCCAGGCCACCCGCCGGCGGCATGCCGTGCTCTAAGGCGTTTATATAATCTTCATCCAAAACCTTCTTGTCTTTATCATCCTTTAATTCTTCTAAAAATCTGTTCTTTTGCTCAATAGGATCATTTAACTCCGAATAAGCATTTGCCACTTCCATACCTCCCATAAACAACTCAAACCTCTCAGACAGCAGCGGATTATCTTTCTTGGTTTTGGCTAACGGACACAAAATGCTAAAATAGTCTGTAAGGAATACCGGAGCAACACTCTGATCCTCCTGCAGAAAATCTTCAACTATACGCACAATCTGCATTCTGGAGAGCTTGCCTTGCTTTATATCTCTGCCTTTATCACTTAGCTTCTTAACCATTGTCTTCACATCGTCTTCAGGAGAAATCCCAAATTTATCCTTTACAATATCAGCGAAAGAACACTTTTTCCATTCTGCCCCGAGATCAATCTCATGGCCAGAGAATGTCAATTTTGTGGTTCCTAGAATATCCTTAGCGCAACTTACAACCAACTCCTGACATATCTGCATCATATCCTGATAGTTATCATAAGCGGAATAGAGCTCAAGCATAGTAAATTCCGGATTATGCCTTGTAGAGAGACCTTCATTTCTAAAGCTTCTGTTTATCTCGTAGACCTTTTCAAACCCACCCACGAGCAGACGCTTAAGGTGCAATTCCGGAGCAATCCTTAAATATAGCTCCATGTCCAATTCGTTATGATATGTCTTAAACGGCTTACCAGCTGCTCCTCCAAGGATGTAGTGCATCATCGGCGTCTCCACTTCAATAAAACCTCTCTTATCCAAAAAGCTTCTGATGTAGGCAATTATCTTAGAGCGCATTTGAAAGACCTTTTTAACATCTTCATTGGAGATAAGATCTAGGTACCTCTGCCTATATCTGATCTGAATATCTTTAAGCCCATGCCACTTCTCTGGCAACGGCCTCAGAGACTTAGAAAGCAACGTAAACTTTTCCACCTTAACGGTAATCTGGTCAGTGTGCGTTTTAAACAATGCTCCTTCCACTCCGATAAAGTCACCAATGTCTAATTCCTGAAATAATAGAAAGTTATCTTTGCCAACGATATCACTCTTAATATAAAGCTGCACCTTCCCAGACTGGTCTCTTAAATCACAGAAACTCGCCTTACCATGAGTGCGCTTTGCAACTACTCTTCCCGCAATAGAAACACTCAATTCTTCCTTGAAATTGTCCACTAATTCTTGTAACGGATGGCTACGCTGGAACTTCGAAGGATATAACTCTATCCCCTTATCCTTGAACAACTTCAACTTAGAAATTCTCTGCTTAATGATATCAACCAATTCCATAACCATATATTATATAGAAGCATAGCTATAGTGTCAACTATCTTCTATTTAAGCCATAGATTGAACTTTGTGCATTACAGCGCTAAAAGGGAGCCAACAAAAAACCCCCGATTTTAAACGAGGGTTTTTGGTCTAAGCTTAAACTAGCTGTTTTGATTATGCGCGGCTGAGTTTCCTAGCCACGATCTTCTTTGCCTTGAAATACTTTTTAGTGAAATTGATGGCTTTCCTAGAACTAAACATCCTACAGGAGAATACGTTAATATAAGCGCTATTCCAGTGTTCAGAGAAGTGACCTGTTATGGAGCTGGTTTCAATAAATTGCAACAACGAATAGCCGGATGTTTTAGGATCATCATGCCCAAAATGAGGTACTAGAGCCTTGCCATACTTCTTCATTTTAAGCAACTTACACATCTTGCTGGCAAAACTCTTAATCGCCTTAGACGATTTGATAATCTTAGGATCACAATCATAGAGGTCTAAAATAACCTCCATACCGTAATTTGCTCTTTTTTTCATCTTCCTTTGCCCTCTGCGATTAACTTTTCTTAACCCTAACTTATCATCACTGATGTTTACATACGAATCCGAGGAATTTATAAGGCTAGATCCGTTATTGTTTGGTGAAGAAACTTGAGGTTTTGTTTTAAGGAGAGATGAATTTGCAGCTCTGGATATGGAAGGAGAATCTTGCTTAATAAATTTAAAAGAATCTGGACGCTCTGTGGCTAATGGCTCGTTGAGAGTATGCGTCTCTGCAGTAAATGATTTATTTTTTACAGTTAACAAACCTTCTTTTTGGTTTCCCATTCCCCCTTTGTTTTCCTTTCTATGTTTATTTTAGTGAATTTTAAACAAAAGTCAATGAAATTTATTAATTTTGTTCTTATAGTATATGATGCAAATATATAAGTCAATACTTTTTTAATTAAAATTAGTGCTGTCTTATTATTTTCTATACAAAAATAATAACGATCTTAATTAAAATCCTTACGGGATTCAAAAATAATCGTAACGGGACCATCATTAACCAACTCAACTTGCATAAATTTACCAAAACACCCCGACTCTACCCTAATCCCATCTTTCTTAATATTCTCAATAATCTGTTTATAGAAATTCTCTGCTTTTTGAGGCTGTGCCGCATCTGCAAAAGATGGCCTGCGTCCTTTCTCTAAATTAGCCAAGAGAGTAAATTGGGACACCACTAATACTTCACCCTTAATCACTTTTATTGATACGTTCATTTTTCCTTCGGAATCCTGAAAAATTCTCAAATTTTTAATCTTATCTGTGGTTAAATTTATATCCTGTTGATTATCGGCTGAGGAGACACCCAGCAAAACAACCAGACCTTTCCCAATTTGAGAAATTATTTTATTGTCTACCTTAACTGATGCGCTACTTACTCTCTGAATTACCGCTTTCATCGCCTGTTAACTTTGTTTTTACCAATTCGCTTAAAAGCTTATTATCTGCCTTGCCGGCAACCTTTAACATAACTTCTTTCATTACCTTGCCCATGTCCTTAACACTACTTGCTGCCACAGAAGAAATTGCCTGTTCAACAATCTTCCCAAGCTCCTCCTTGGATAACTCTTTAGGCAAATATGTTTTTAGGATTTGGACTTCCTTTTCTTCCTTTTCAGCCAAATCCATCCTCGATCCACTCTTAAATTTTTCTATGGAATCTAACCTCTGCTTAACTTGTTTCTTGATAACCGCTATTACATCATCATCATCAAGCTTATCTTTCTTCTTTTCAATAGCTACATTCTTTAGTTGAGAGCGCAGAAAACTGAGAACCGACTGCTTTAATACTTCTCTGTTTTTCATTGCTTCTTTAAAATCGAGCATAATTTTTTCTTCTAACATTACTACCTCCGCTTAATTTTGATTAAATGATATTTCGTAATTTGAGTACTAAAATTACTATCGCTGCAAAAAAACAGTAGTAAGAGAATCTATAGAATTTGTCTCGTTTCAAAACCGAACGCAGTATATAGAGCGCAGCCAATCCGCACAAAAAAGCAAACAAAAACCCAAAAACTAAATAGATCAAAGGGATATCCCGAGGAATTCCCTGAGCCTGTTTAAATTTAAAAATAAATGCACATAATATTATGGGAATGGAAGAGAGGAACGAAAGCTTAAATGCGCTATCTTTTTCCATGTTTCTAAACAAAAGCATTGAGATTGTAATTCCAGATCGAGAGATACCCGGAATAATCGCTAAAGATTGGACTAATCCGAACAAGACTGAATCCCTTAATAAAACGTGTCTTAGGTGCCTTTGGCCATGTAAGAAATTCTTAGTCAAAAATAAAACTATGCTCATTATAAATAAAGACAAAATCACTGTATCAATATTTTCAAACTGGCTTTCGAAGAAATCTATACCAATAAAACCCACAAATCCAGTTATCAACGTAATTATTGTGATATGGATACATAGCTTAAATTTATCGTCATATTTTAAAGCATAGTGTATTCTTTTCCTAAATATAATATCATTAAGAGTTATAAATAAATTAGACAATAAAATAAGAATATCTTTTCTGAAGAATATCAATAGTGAGCACAATGTCCCTAAGTGCAGAATGACATCCAAGAATACAACATTCTTATCAATCTCCAGTAAATGTTGGAGTACAACTAAATGTCCGGAGCTACTGACAGGAAGGAATTCGGTAATACCTTGGACTATTCCTAAAAAAATAAATTTAATCATTTCAAATGACGCCTTGTGATTTTAGCATATTTATAATTTCATCTTCTTTCACCAAACCCATACTTACAAAAACTTGGCCTAGCTGTTGCCCAGTTCGCCAGTGTTTCATCAGGGCTTCATCTAATATATCTCTATTAATCAAATCTCTTTCAAGCAATAGCTGTCCCAAAGGCTTCTTAGAATTAGCCCTCAGTATTTTATCTATCTTCTTCTTTATCCTATTGGACTGTTTTGCCCTAGTTTGTTTGCCCGTATTTTCTACTCTGCGATTCTGGAGAAATTTACTTCCTGATACCGTCTTGAGATAGCTCTTAATTTCAGAAGCAATCCCACTGAGCTGAACCAAACTATTAATTTCAGCGTTGTCGTTATTTATTAAAGCGATAGAAATATTCATCAGCGGAGTTTTACACAATTTGCCTTGACGATCTTTAGACTCAATAAATCTTTCTGCGCGGTCTTTTTCAGAGTAGTGATATGGCATCAACCTATCAAATTCCTTAATAATTTCTAGAGCTATTAACTCTTCCTTATCCGGTGTTGTAACAAACACAAAATCATCTCCACCCACGTGCCCTACGAAATCACTCTGGTTTCCCAGCATTTTAACTGTGCGCGATATTATCTGAGAAGTTTGAATTATGACCACATCGCCTTTCAAATATCCATAGCGATCATTAAAATTTTTGAACCTATCAATATCGACGTATCCGAAAGAAAAATTCTTATTTGACTGAACGGTTCTTCTCAAGACAACTTCTATTGTTCTATTCCCGGGCAGCCTCGTCAAACCGTTGGCAAAGAATTGATGAGTTGCTCGACGTACAGCCATTTCAATACGAATTTGTAAATCAATGGGGTCGGGAGGCTTTACTATATAATCATCTATACCTTGCTCGATTTCAAGAAAATCCTTTCTTACTTGTCTACGATCAATTAGTATAATTATAGGAATATAGCAAGTTAAAAAATCTACCTTTATGCCCTTTGATATCTCTAGACCATCCTTATCCTGCAAGTCTCTGTCGATAAGGATTAAATCGGGCGATGTCTCTTTTATGGCAGTCAAGGTGTCACTTGCGCCTTTTGAAGTAACCAATTCATACTTAAAAGATTTTAGCAATATCTGCAAGACATCACTAAAACTTCCTTCTCTCTCTACTAAAAGAATTTTCATTGTATTATTGTTTAAACTATAAAAATCGCGCTTCTCTATTCTTATAATTTAATACATAAATATACCTATTTCAACTAAAATATTGCCTAATTTAATAGATTATCCGAATAATCTGGAGTGGAACAATTCAATTATTGCCACCTAGTACGGTTTTACTGTGTTCTTCTTCAATCAAAATGCGCTTTAATATCTTGCCGGTGGTATTCTTGGGTAGGCTGTTCCTGAATTCTATATGACGGGGTACTTTGTAATTTGCTAGGCGTTCTCTTAAATATAAAACGAATTCTCTTTGCGTGGCGCTGACTCCATCTTTTAGAACTATAAAACCCTTAGGGACCTCTCCCTTATGATAATCCGAGACGCCGATAACAGCGGCCTCTTTTATTTTCGGATGTTCATAGAGCAAGTCCTCTATCTCTCTAGGGTATACATTTAGACCTCTGACATTGACCATGTCTTTCTTTCTGCCTACAATATAAAATATCCATCTTGGTCTTTTTTTCCTAGATCACCAGTATACAACCAATTATCTATTATCGCCTCTTTAGTTGCCTCGGGTTTATTGAAATAACCCTTCATTACATTCGGCCCTTTAACTATTATTTCGCCTACTTCGCCGACGTTCAAAGATTCATTATTTATATTAACAATGTCCACCTCAACATCTCTTACAGGTACTCCTATAGAGCCGCCTTTACTTACTCCCTTGTAAGGATTTAATGAAACAACGGGTGAGGCTTCAGTCAAACCGTAACCCTCAAGAAGCGGTATTCTAAAACGTGCTTGAAATCTTTTCCATGTGGGAATAGGTAAAGCAGCCGCTCCAGAAACACAAACCCGAATAGGCAAAAGAAAACGGATTATAAAAGTATCAAAAATCTTAGGTAACTTAATGTCTTTTAAAATATTAAACAACGAAGGGATACCCACAAATACAGTAACTTTATTCCTGCGGATTGCTCTTATGGTCCTTTTGAAAGGCCGGGCTGATTTCATCACTACTATTGTACCACCAGCATATAGCGGCATCAGCATACAGACAGTAGCCGCAAAAGAATGAAACAGCGGCAAAATACAAATTGCCTTATCTCTACCAGTTATGCCGATAGCCTCTTTTGAGGACAACATATTAGACAACAAGTTTCCGTGGGAAAGCATTGCACCTTTTGGGTGTCCAGTTGTACCAGAGGTATAAAGAATTGCCGCAATATCATCCTTAACAACCTTTTCCGTCTCAAATTGCTTTGCCGAATCATATGCCCATTCATATATGCTAGCTATGTCTTCTTTTTCCTTTGAAGTTGCAAAAATATTCTTCAAACAGTTTGACTCTTCCTTTATTTTAATGATCTTATCTAAATAAACATAAGACGTGATTATCGCAGAAGCCTGCGAGTCTGAAATTATATAACTTATCTCATCTGGCTTAAACATATGATTGATAGGGACGACTATCGCTCCCAACTTCATAATCGCAAAATAAGAAATAATAAAGTGAGGAGAGTTTCCGAGTAATAAAGCTACCCTGTCCCCTTTAGAGACTCCAGACTCTCTTAAGCCTTGAGCAACTCTGTCAGTGAAACTATTCAGTTCTAAAAAACTTATTTTCTTCTGGCCGAAAATAACTGCAGTCTTTTTAGGATATCGTAAGGCAGATGTAGTAAGGATTTCTCCGATACTATTCATATTTATTTGAAATTTTCTAGGTAAGATAAATATCTATGCGAGAGAAATTGCCGGAACGAACTTCGCGAGAATAATTTTCAGGTATCAAATCAGAATTCACTTCGAACTTGCTATTTTTTCTGTCCTCTAAAATAACCTTTTCGATTTTGACGGATTTATTTCCAAAGGTACTTAGCCTTTTTGGGTTATGATAAACTACCAAGGTATTACCAAGAAAATTAAAAGCGTAAGAATTTTTACCTATGACTACCTGCTTGCCATCAAAAACAAATTTATGCTCTGATTTCGTAAATAAATCCCTATGTAACAAAGGACTAAACCTAAGACAAAGCCCTCCTTTAGCGTTAATAAAGAATGGCCTGTTGCCAATATTCATTATTAACCAAATATACAAAAATTCTGAAGTTGAGCCACTTAATCTTGCCACAAAACCATTGCCGTGTATTTTTTTATCAGGGAATGCGCTACTCACTAAGAACGAAGAATTTTCCAATACGCTGCGCCCGTATCTTTGTGGATCCTGAAAAGGAATAAGAATTTTAAAGAAATCTTGATAAAATTCATCGCATAACCCAGAGCTTAACAACTCCAGTAAATACTTATATTCCATATGTAGCCATATGGATTCATTCTCAAGCCAACCAGGTGTGAAAGTTCTTGCCCGGCCTATCTCTTCGGGCTGTCCATCTAAAGAGGCATTGACTTTATACATACACAGCGCCTCATCATATAGCTTACTCTTCTTAACGGCTTCATAGATTTCTTTTTTCTTTGCTTGATCAACTATCTTCAAAGCATGCACAAACCCCTCTAAAAACAAAGGAAGTGGTTTTTGCTTAAACTTGGTAGGTTTTATAAAGACACCTTCTTTTTCTTCGCTGATCTTTTTATAATCAACAATTTCATTAATAAAATAAGTACTATATGTTTTGTCTTTAGGATTGAAGGCCTTTGATATTGCTCTCTCAATCTTTCTTAATGCCCGATTAAGAAAATCTTTAAAATCTGATAAGCTGACTTGTTGTTCTTTCCCGCTTAAACCAAAGATTATTTTATTCCTATATTCCTCTTTAAAACCACAACTCTGATCCCAAAATAGAAAGTCGTCTTTTTCTATATTTTCTTCTTGGCTTAAAAGTAGGTTACTCATAGCGGAGTAGAATTCGAAAATCTCCTCCGCTAAATCAATTTTATCATTTTTATTCAAACTGATACCAACTAAGGAATTCTTTATAAACAAAATCAATCTCTTTAGTTCCATTGTCTCAGAGACAGAAGAACCGAATAGTGCAGGCAACCCATTTAAAGCATCATACCAACTCGGCTTACCGGCCTCCATTTCTATGCCAACTCCAAAAGCATCAAGCGAAGCTAGCTTATTTACTAATAAGCAGACAATCTTTGCCAATAAGTTAGTTTTATATATTGCGCCCTTTCCAAAATCTTTTCTGACCTTGTTAGGCTCTGTATCTCTTTCTAGAATCAATTGCAACTTTTCTTCACACCAGGCAACTGAATTAAGCTGTCTGGGACAACCGTTATATAAAACGTACTTTCTATCCCGAGGGCTAACTATCATATAGTCATCGAAAAAAGTAAACTCTTGCTTGTTCAACAGAATATTCTCTAGCTCCTCTGGGTAAACTGCAAGGTAACTTTCTAACAAATCTAGATTATATGTCCAGTGATCTATCCAGAATCCCTCTTTATGTTCTGCCTCCTCCTGCTTGATACTAAACAACAGAACCTCTTTTATAAAATCATTTCTATCTCCTCTTATATTAATCTTATGCTCTTCTAAAAACATAAAAAGCTTACCGATGTAAAATGGCTCAGAGAGAAATGACTTTAATAAATTCCCGCTGCGTTCATCCAAATAATCTTTTAAGATCTGACTAATCTTATTTTTATCTTTAATATGATAACTTGTACCCCTGACAACTAAAGGATTAAAACCATCTAATTGGATTAGATTAAAGAAATTAATTATATCCGTATCTTTAAGTTCCGGGTTAAAAAAGATTGCAGTCCTACGATTCTGGTTTATATCTCTATAGTTCCCATCTCCCTGAGAGAAATAAGTTGGCTGGGTAAGAAATTTATTGTAATCCCTCTCTAGGTCTCCATGTTTACGGGAGTAGACATAGATGACTTCGCCTTTTTCTTTATCCAGAGTTATGGGCAGACCGCCACGTATAACATTATCCAAGAAGGTGCCTTGAGAGTATAAATTAAAAGTTGGAGATGAAGATACAGTAGCCGCATTTTGCATTATGGAGTAAATAATTTCTTTATTCTCTTTACGCTTGTTCTCGATATAATCCACTTTTGCAATCCGGTGAATGTTTTTGTTTAATTTATCGATATCATCCATATTGCCAAGAATACTATACAAGTTAAATTCCCTGCCTTTCTTTAGGTTAACCTTCAGAAAAGAAAGTGCTGATGGAGTCCTACTTTGAGAAACCTGTTGTTTAGGATAAGTAAAATTTTCGTTTTTTAAGAACAGATACGGAAAAGATAAGTCGCAGACTCTCCCAAATACACATTCTGGATCAATGATAGGTTTTAGTATATCAATATTCTGCTTGTTTTTATAAAAACTTAAAGAAAAATTTCCTTTTTTTACGTGTAGAACTTCCGGTCGATCGGTAGGATCAACTTTCAGTCGATAAAATGGCGCGTTGTTTTTTAAATTCTCCACACCCATCCAGGCCTCAATTGTGCGACTCAGCTTCTTTAAAAACATATTGCTTAAACCATAAGGTATGATTATAGGCAACCCATCAATAAGCTCAATTGTTTTTGGTTTTTTAGAGGTGTTCTTCAGCGTTAAAATCCTAACTAAGCCCGCGAAATTATCTGAGGGTATAGGAAAATAATTTACTTTGACATTTAAACTCAAAGATAGATTCTCCTCTTCCAAAGCCAAATCAGAGAAGTGCACGATCATTCTGTTGTTCCTTTTAAAATTCAAATTATTTATTGAATTCTGGAAAGGCTCATAGTATGTACTTTGACCTTTTTGTTTAATCTTAATGAATGTTCTAAAGCCGCGCTGAAAAACCATCTGGTAAGCCTTATTGGCAGGAAAAAACTCTAAGATCGGCTGGTCCTTGGAATTGGTGCCAAAACTGCAAATCCCCTGTCCTCTGTTTACAAAAAAGACCCACATAGGGATTCCGTATAGACCCGCGATTCCCGGAAAGAAACTGGAAAACGGCTTTGCAAAATTATAATTCTCGATTATAAACCTGCCGTCTTCTTTAAGGGAATACTTTACTTTTTTGTGATCAAAATCAAATCTCTGCGACATTTTATTGGTTGCTATCTTTTCTTATAAAAGCGTAATATAAAAATATAAAAGCTGAAACTGCTATAAAAAAGGGCTTAGTCAAAAATGCATACCCTTGTCCATCTTCGCCTAGATAATTTTTAATTGCTGCATCTGACTTAAACATTAAAAACATCAAACCACAAATAATAATACTAAAACTTAAGAGCTTTTTAATCCCCCACCAGCGCCACAGCAAAAATAATACAGCCCCTGCTCCTATCCAAAACCAGGGATTGCCAAAGCTTACGTTATAATTACCAAAAGAAACGACTATCCTGCTTACGAGATTTGCGAACATTGGTAATTTAATTCGCCAAATTACCTTTCTATCTTTATAACTTTATAACTCAACTCTCCTGCGGGGACTTTTATTTTAACAACCTCATTAATCTTTTTACCTAAAAGAGCGCTGCCGATAGGCGATTCTATAGAAATCTTATTCTGGGCGTAATCCGCCTCCTCTTTAGATACCAGAACATATACTTCTTTTTTTTCTGTATCTAAATCCAATAAGGTTGTAGTGGCTCCGATATAAACTTTATCTTTGGCAATATTTTCCCGCTCAATAATACGCGCTCTGCTTAATTTATACTCTAAGTCAGCGATTCTCGCTTCTATGCTAGCCTGTTCCTCTTTGGCTGCGTGGTATTCTGCATTTTCTTTTAAATCGCCTTTTAGGCGAGCTTCTCCTATTTCCTCGGCGATATTTCTACGACGAACTTTCACCAAATAATCTAGCTCTTCCTTAAGCTTATCATAACCAGCTTGAGTCAAAAAAACGTCGTCCATATAACTACTTATCCTTTTTTATTGATTTTCAAGAATCGAGGTGTGTTTTTAATTTTGTCCATGTCTTAGGGCCAACCTTGCCATCAACCATAAGATCATTATCCTTTTGAAAATCTAAGATAGCTTGCTTGGATTTTGGACCGATCTTACCATCAATCTCACCTTTATAGTATCCTGCATTTTTTAATGCGGTCTGGACTTGCTTTGGAGTTGGAGCAATAGAAGAGCTAGTATCTATCTCTATAGACATAACCTCTAATTCCTCAACTTCCTCCTCCTCATCAATAAACTCCTCTATCTCCTCGCTGGAAATTGTCGTCACTATCGAATCATATTCTGACAATTCGCTCTTAAAAGGCGATTTCTGCTCTCTCTTCTTGCAACTATTAAAAACAAAACAGAAAACAACAACAACTAAAATTATAAATTTATATCTGGTTGCGAATATCCTCATTGTAACTCCCCTAACTGATTAATTTATTCTGATTTATAATATTGACCTAAAGACTCCCAGGTGTTTTTACCGACAACACCATCTACCTTTAAGCCGTTGTCCTTTTGAAATTCCATAATTGCATTACTCGTCTTAGGGCCTATCTTACCATCAACACTTCCCGAATAGTATCCAGCATTTTTTAAGGCTATCTGGATATCTTTCTTTGAAGGGTTTGCGATAACGCTCTTTAGAATAGCTGAACTTTCATATCCATCTGCTGTTTCTGACTGTAAAGATACCTGGTTTACAACTAAATTCTCCAGCTGCATCTGTCCTTTTTCGAGCTTCTGCAAACGTGTCTCTACAATATCCAATCTTTCTTGTGTCTTCGCTGACCCAGCGCTAGTACCAGTTGTAGCACATCCGGAAAAACTAATAACTAACAAAACCACCAATAAACTACAATAGATCTTTCTCATATCTCCTCCTTAAACTTAAAATTTTAACTTTCTGTATCCTATACTTTAGACAAAAAGCTAAGTTTTGTCAAGGTAATCCCTGATTAAGAATTACTTTATAACTAATAAAACAACGCTAACCCCTCTTCTTTAACTCTATCAAAATCTCTTCCAGCTGTTTTAAAATCTTGGAAAGAATTTGAATCTTTTGTTCTTCGGTCTTCTGCTGCGCCTGTTGCAGATCCTTTGCCTGAGAGGCTATTTTTGTCATATCGCCCAAATCTTTGAAGTCAAACATTAAAACCCCTTTCTTAAATGAGTAGATACTTGACATCTTTGATGTCGAGTATAGGCCGTAGGCCGTCTATGAATTTAACCCCGCACCTTTTATAAAGCAAAACCTAAAAATATCTTTTTAAGATCAATCTAATCCTAAAAAGGTGCGGGGTGAATTCGGCCAGCAGACTTACATTCTCTTTCGTTCCGTAAGTCTGGGTCTCATTCAAAATACTTTTCCGTGTCTATATGGACGGGATTTATTCTTTTCTATTTTCTTTAATAGGGCCTCATTTAAATTAATTTTCTTTTGCCCGCAGTAGTCAAAAATTCTAATACAGCAATCAGCTAATTCTTCAGCTATAGCATCTTTGCTGTGGCTATTACGCATCGCCTCTAAAGCTTCTGATAACTCTGAATGCATTAAGGCAATGATTTCACCATCGGAGCGATCTTTATCCCACCAACCCTTTTCTTTAGCTATTTTATGACATATAGAGATAAAACCATCTATATCTCTGAACTCTTTTTTATTTTTTGGCATTTTTTATAAACTCCTTTATCAATTTTTTATCTTTCTTGCCAGATTTTCCTTCGACTCCGCTAGAGACGTCAACGGCATATGGAGAAAATTTTTTCACAGCTTGATTGACATTTGACGGCTTAAGCCCTCCTGATACTATATAGGGCTTTCTGATTTTTTTGATTTCACTCGCAAGGCTCCAGTTGAACTTCTTTCCCGTGCCTCCGAATTCTTTCTTCGAATACGTATCAAATAATAATAATTCACATGCCAAGTTGTCTAAATGTTTGAGATCATCTTTTTCTTTTATGCGTATAGCTTTAATTAAACGAAAATCTTTCAGTTTCTTAAGATATACCTGGGCTTCATCGCCGTGCAATTGAATAAAATCTAAACTGCAATATCTGGCTATCTTTTTAACATTAGATATATTCTCATTAACAAATAATCCGATCTTAAAAATCCAAGGCGGAATAATCTCTATGATTTTTTTTGCCTGTTTTGGCTTTATATACCGCTTACTTCTTTTAAAAAACACAAAGCCCAGCGCATCTGCGCCGTTCCATACAGACTGCAGCGCATCCCTAAGATTAGTTATCCCGCAAATCTTTACCTTTGGGTTCATTTCAAAGCCTGCATAAACTCATCTATCTTTATGGCAATATCTTTTTCTAACATCAAAGACTCACCAATCAAAATACCGTCAACTTTTAATTGTTTAAATTGCCTTATTTCTAAAACAGAACCTATGCCACTCTCGGCAATGACTATTTTTCCTTTGGGAATTTTCGGCAGAAGCTTACCGGTTATATTTAAATCTATACTAAAGTCGTCTAAATTACGGTGATTAATCCCTATTATATCTACATCGTCACCTAATTCTAAAAT
>CAZFPS010000010.1:0-34060 GCA_964520705.1 uncultured Planctomycetia bacterium
AACAATTTCAAGGCTTCCTTAGCAGGCTGGTAATCTGGGGATATCTCTAAAGCTGCAAGCCAATGTTCTTTGGCTCTTTGGTAGTCACCTCTCTCATAATAGAGATAACCAACATCTAGGTGAACCCCAATATAAATGGGATTAGTATCTAAGTATTCCTCGTACATCTGGATAGCTTCGTTGACGAGACCAGACTTTTTATAACTCAATGCCAGGTTATAACGAGCATCATCCAGATACGGATTTCTCTCTAGAGCCGTAAGCCCTGCTTTAATCGCTTTGCCGTAATCACCTTTAAGACCATAGGCAGTAGCTAAGTTATGATAAGTTTCTGCGTAATCTGGGCCTAAATCTGTAGCTATTTTAAAAGCCTTTATCGCTTCGTCATGTAGTCCTTTTTTAAGATTGATATGACCGAGAATATTTAAAAATTGATAGTCGTACGGGTTTAATTCAATGGTTTTCCTGATCTCTTCTTCCGCCGGAACTAAAAGATTTATGTTTAGATACGCTGAGGCTAAATTAGCATGCGCCAATGGACTGTTGGGAGTTGCCTCCACTGTATCATACCAAAGCACAAAATCATTTTTCCATACTTTATTTCTCTCGTAAGTAACTCTACCTAAAGCTACTATTAGCAGGATTGAAACAAAAGCTATTGATTTCCTCCAAGGAAAAAAGCTTGTTTTGATATCTTTCTTAAGTAGCCAAGAAAACAAAAATCCCATACCTATACAAAAACCAACTGAGGGCATATACATATAGCGTTCGGCAAAGATATTGCCTTGGGGTATTATGTTACTTATAGGTAGTGCGGTGATAAAAAACCAGGTGATGGAGAACGATACAATCGGGAAGCGCTTGGTGTTTTTGAGGATAAGATAGATAAACAAAACTAATAGAGTAAAACCCGTTAATACCACAGGATCAAAAAAGGAGTCGGATGCGGGAAACAAATACTCTGCCTTCAAACCATATGGAAAAAATAGGAGTCTTATATATAAAGTAAAAATCTTTAATACGGTAAATACGCGCCAGAAAGGGGTTATACCTAAAGAAAAGTTTCTGACATAGCGCTCACCCCCCTCTATGCCGAAAGGTAATCCCACTACATAATACCTCACAGCCAAATATATACCTAAGACAATAAAAAAACTCAAATGAAGATGCAGAAAATTCTTAAACACGCCCTTGGCATTGCGCTTGCTTAAAAAAAGATAGTCGATAGCTATAATAATTAGCGGTAATGTTACGGCCATCTCTTTGGTCAACAGAGATACAGCAAAGCAAAATAAGGATAATGGGTAAAAGAACAACTTTTTACTATGAGTATATTTTAAGAATAGAACCAGTGAAGCAAGGAAGAAAACAAGTGGCACGCTATCCACCCTGCCGCTTATAAAGCTTACAGCTTCCGTATGTATGGGGTGGACACTAAATAGCAATGCGGAACAGAAAGAGATCAATCTATCCTTTAGGAGGAGCTGAATAAACAAAAATATTAACACGCTTGCCAATGTATGAAAGATCACATTGGTGAGATGGTAACCAAAGGGATTGTCGCCCCAAAGTGTATAATCTAACATAAAGGATGCGGCTAGTAGAGGACGGTAGTATTCGCTAATTACCGACTTTATGCCGATTTTCCAGAAATCCTGGATAAAAAACTTAGGTAAGAACCGAACCGACTTCATATACGGATTTGGAGTTATAAAAACATTGTCATCCCAGACAAAATCTCCAAACAGGGAATTAAAATAAGAACACAGGCAGACGGCAACAATCACTAATATTAATATACTCTTACGTATCGTCATTTTACTCTTCTAACAATTTCAAGGCTTCCTTAGCAGGCTGGTAATCTGGGGATATCTCTAAAGCTGTAAACCAGTGTTCTTTGGCTTTTCGGTAGTCACCTCTCTCATAATAGAGATAACCAACATCTAGGTGAACCCCATAATGCTTAGGGCTAATTCTTAGAAACTCCTCGTAAGCATCTATAGCTTTATCTACAAAACCTATATACTTATAATTTAGTGCTAGATTATAACGAGCCTGTTCTAGATATGGATCTTTCTCTATAGCGGTGAGTCCTGCCTCAATTGATTCTTCATATCGACCTCTTAAACCATAAACAACAGCTAAGCTATTATAGAATTCTGCTTCGTCTGGATTCATTTCTATTGCTATCTTGTAGGCCTTTATTGACTCATCTATCAACTCCTTTTTAAGGTATGTGTGCCCTACTTTATAAAAAATATGTGCTTTAAACTTAGAAGAGGAATTTAGTTCTGGTCGCAAAGCTAAATTATACTCTCTTAACGCCTTATCTAATAGATTGAAGCCATAATACACGTTTCCTAAATTATGATAGGCCAAGGCATTATTAGGAGATTTTTCAACAGTGTCAGACCACAAGGTAAAATCACTCTCCCATACTTTATTTCTTTCATAAGTAACTCTACCTAGAGCTACTATAAGCAGAATTGAAACAAAAGTTATTGATTTCCTCCAAGTAAAAAAGCTTGTTTTGATATCTTTCTTAAGAAGCCAAGAAAACAAAAATCCCATACCTATGCAGAAGCCTACTGAGGGTATATACATATAGCGTTCGGCAAAGATATTGCCCAGAGGAAGAATATTACTTACTGGCAGAAAGGTTATAATAAACCAAGCTATGGAGAATGACAAAATGGGATAGCGTTTTATATTTCTAAAATAAGCAAACATAAAGAGAGATAATAATATTGCGCCTATAAGTACTAGAGGTTCAAATAAGGAATTTGCTGGGGAAAAGATATAGCCAAGCGATAAATTACATGGTAAAAAAAGCAATCTTATATAGAACGTGATTATCTTTAACGCAGTAAATATTCTCCAAAAATAAGTTTTACCGGGAAGAAAATTAAGCCCTAAACCTGCTTCTTCCGTAATAAATGACCAACCTATAATATAAGAACGAACAAACAGATATAAGCCCAATATAACAAAAAAGCCTAAATGCAGACTCCAGAAGTTCTTTATAACTTTATTTGTATCGCGCTGGCTTAGAAATATATAATCAATGCATATTACAATTAAAGGCAAAGTTATAGCCATCTCTTTATTAAGTAGGGATATGGAAAAACATACCAGTGAAAGCAAATAAAGTATTAATCTCTTATTGAAAACGTATTTTAAGAAAAGAATTAGCGAAAATAGAAAAAAGGCACAGGGCAAGACATCTACCCTGCCGCTTATAAAACTTACCGCTTCTGTATGTATGGGATGCACAGCAAACAGTAAGGACGAAGTAAAGGCGATAACTTTATCCTTTATCAATAGTCCGACAAAAACAAAGATGGATATGCAACATAAGATATGAAATATCAAGTTAGTTATATGAAATCCAAGGGGGTTTTCTTTCCATAAGGAATAATCCAACATGAAAGATGCGGCTAGCAATGGCCGATAGTATGGACTAGGCATTGATTCAAAATACACACTCCAGAAATCCTTGGTAAAAAACTGCGGTAAGAATTGAAAAGATTTTACGTAGGGGTTCTCAATTATAAAAAGATCATCATCCCAAACGAAACCTCCAAACAAGGCATTGAAATAAGAAGCTAGGCAGGCAGCGACAATTATGAGGATTAAAACGCTCTTACGAATTTGCATATTAACTCGGCGCCTAATATATACCTATAAGATTCTAACTTAAACCCGATATTCTCCATAAGTCTGATTAACTCCCTTTTATTATAGCGAGCGATATGCTCGTCGGCATACCCACCAGGAATCAATCTTTTGTAAAACCACTCTATCAAATTCCAGGAAAAACTTGAATAATCAGGAGTGCCTAAAATCAAAACACCGTCTTTTTTAAGTATCCTAGTCAATTCTTGAAAAATTCGATTATCCTTGCCTATGTGCTCTATTACCTCTGAACATATCACCAGATTAAAGCTATCGTCTTTGAAACAAATATCTTTTATATCCGCATTTACAAGTTTATTACCCAAAGACAAATTGAATCTTAACTTATTAAAACTTATATCTAGCCCTATGGCTTGAGGTAAAGCGGCAAGAATTTTACTTGTCCCGCAACCAACATCAAGCACGCTTTTTTGATATCCGGCTAAACTGCATATTATTTTGTATCTTTGGTGCTGCCAAAAGCGCTGCATGGGAATTCTGCTATGAAACGCTCTATTATCATAGTCGGCAGAAGCTATCGTATTTCTAGCTCTCCACATCTTCAAAAAAGTTTTTAAAAAATCTAATCCGAATGTCAATATCTTTGCGTGAGACTTTCCTTTCGTCCTAGGCTGATAGTGAAAAGGGATTTCCTTAACCACAAAACCATGCATATATGCTTTAACTAGTATTTCAACTAAAACGCTAAAATTTCTTTCTGAGAAATCAATCTCCTTAAAAATTTCGGATTTATATAACCTGAAACCACTGGATACATCTTTCAATGGCAAAGATAAACCAAAGCATAAGAATTTATTCAAAATTATACTTAAAATTCGGCGCAATAGTGGCATATTGGCTAAGCCGCCCCTAACATAACGAGAAGCAATAACTATATGAGCAGTATCTCTCAGGGAAAAAAGCCTCTTTATAATGTAGGGGTTATGCGAGAAATCAGCATCCATAGTAATTATGTATTTGCCATTCGCTGACTTAATAGCATCATGTAAAGCCCCTCCATAGCCAGGACGCTCTTGAATAAACACCCTTACTCCTTTTTCTTTGGCGACTTGGAATGTATTATCTTGAGACCCGGCGTCAACCACAATTATTTCGTAATCGCGGACTGAAGATTTAAATATCTCTCTTATTTTATCGATAAGAGTAGCTATATTTGCGGATTCGTTAAAGGTAGGAATTATGATAGATAAATACATAATTTTAATTATTATTTTAAACAGCAGTTTATCAAAAATCTCCTCGAGCTATTTTCCAATAGTCATCCAGGAGACCATCTAACGATACTTAATCTATAATGTTTGCAAGCTATTACCCACCGACTAATTCTGTAATCTTAAAGATAGGTAAGAATAGCGCTATTACGATTCCGCCGATAACAATACCCAAGAAGGCGATAACCAGCGGCTCTATCATAGAAACTAATCCGCTGACCGCCGCATCGACTTGTTCTTCATAAAAATCTGCTATTTTGTTTAGCATTTTCTCTAACTGCCCGGTCTGCTCACCAACAGAAATCATTCTTACGACCATAGGAGGAAAAACGCTTTCTTTTGAGAGAGGGCCTGCTATGGGCTCACCTTCTTTAATAGAGACGCAAGCGTTCAACACAATCCCTTCTATAACCTTATTCCCCGATGTTTTACCTACGATGTTTAAGGCGTTCAATATGGGTACTCCGCTTCTAACTAGCGTGGCTAACGTTCTAGAGAATCTCGCAATAGCTACTTTTTTAAATAAAGGACCGAATATTGGCAGCTTGAGCAATCTTAGATCAAACCAGTAACGGCCCTTAGGAGTAGAAATTATTTTCTTAAATATAAAGGCTAAAACAACAACGCCTACTAAAAGAATCGGGAAGAATCTCCTCATTATATCACTGATGCCAATTAAGATTTGTGTAGGTACAGGCAGAGTCCCTCCGAGAGTATCAAATATATTTTTAAATATAGGGACGACCTTAACTAACAAAACTATTGTGATTATTAAAGCTAAGCTAATAACTACTGCTGGATACACAAGGCTTGAACGGACTTTTCTCTGCAGGGCACTGGCCTTTTCTAAATAAGTAGCCAAACGGTCTAAAATCTCATCTAATTTTCCAGAAGTCTCACCAGCCTTGGCCATATTGATATAAAGCTCTGAAAATATCTGGGGTTGATTTGACAACGCGTTACAAAAACTTGAACCACTCTCAATATCTCTTTTAATTACCAATGTGGCTGTGGCTAGATTTTTGTTTTCGGATTGCTCTGATAGGATTGAGAGTGCTTGTACCAAAGATATGCCGCTATCAACCATCGTAGCCAATTGCCTGGAAAAAATAACTAAATCTTCCAGTTTAACCCTCTTTGCCTTGAATACCCTTTGATCCTCTTGAGACAAATTCAAGATTGTTAATTCTTTCTTGTGCAAGAGAACAACCCCAGCCTTTTTATCCTCAGCTTCAATAAAACCATCTACGGTGTTGCCTTGAGAATCTTTTGCTTCATATTTAAATTGTGGCATTGTTTTTTAAGACTCCCTATTTTAATTTTAAAACAAAAATTAAATTCTATTTACAATCTTTAGAAATATTTCTACCACCTTCGGATCAAACTGAGTACCGCTGCCTCTTTTTATTTCTTCTATGGCTTCTTCTTTGCTAAAAGGCTTAGTTCTATAGGGACGCGCGCTGGTCATGGCATCATAGGTATCAGCGACCGACATAATCCTTGCGCCTAAATCAATATGTTCTCTCTTTAGACCGAAAGGATAACCACTGCCATCATAACGCTCATGATGCTGCTTTACAATCTTTATTACTCCTTCTAAAAAAGTTAAAGGCTCTAGAATCTGTGCTCCTTTTAATGCATGCAGCTTAACTTCTTCAAATTCATCAAAAGTAAGCTTACCGGGTTTAACTAAAATATAATCGTGAACGCCTATCTTCCCTAAATCATGTAATTGGCAAGCATCTATTATCTCCTCGATCTTTTGCGTATCGAGCCTAAATTCCCTAGCGATCAACTGAGCGTACCTTGTTACATTCTCAGAGTGGCTATGAGTATAGTGATCGCGGGCATCGATAGCTTGAGCCAAAGCTTTAATTGTTCTCATATAAGTATCCCTTAAATCTTCGTAAAGTTGAGTTAAGTTTCTTGTGCTTTCTTCGATCCTCTTGGCAAGCATAATGTTCTGTTTTTGTAAAGATATATTACGTTCCTCCAAACCATTAAGCGCCCTCTTGCTATTTAGTAAAAACCTTCTCTGCAGCATTGCACGTTTGCAAGTAAAATATATGTCTTCTGGCTGCGGGGGTTTAGATAAATAATCATGAACTCCCATATTGAATGCTTCCTGAATATGGTGAACGCTGTTTGGGGGAATTAAAACAACGATGACAATATTTAGATCTTTTTTCTTAAACTCTCGAATTATATACAAGGGATCCAAATCTCGAATGGTCATATCTATATACGCCACATCAAATCTATTTTCACCAAAGATATCGACCCCTCGCCTTCCATTAAGGGCAACCGTAACATCATAGCCACGATTTCCCAATATAAGCTTCATCAAGCTGCTTATTTTTTCCTCTGAACTAATAATTATTATTTTACCTTCAAGCATTTTCTGTTTAAGGTCAGTCTTGGGTTGTCACTCTAATAACTTCTTCTAAAGTTGTCATGCCATTGAGCCACTTTGATATGGCATCATCACGAAGAGTTCTGAACTTCTTTTCTTTTGTAACGAATTCTTTTATATTATCGCTGGAAACTTTCTTTATGATTAAGTCCCTTATTTCATCATCGATCATCACTACTTCATGTATAGCCATTCTTTCAAAATATCCGCTATTGTTGCAATATTTACATCCTTCGCCATGGAATATTTTGGGGTTATTCGCTTTCTGGACCAAATCATAAAGCCCCAGCTTTTCTAATGTCTCCTTTGAGATTTTATACGGCTTCTTGCATCTCGGACACACGCGTCGACACAGTCTCTGTGCAGAACTAACTACAAGACTAGAGGCGACTAAAAATGGTTCAACCCCCATATCTATAAGTCGAGTAATCGCACCACAAGCATCATTGGTGTGCAAAGTAGAAAGCACTAACTGTCCAGTCAAAGATGCCTTAACAGCAATATCTGCAGTATCAAAATCCCTAATTTCACCAACTAGAATAATATCAGGGCTCTGTCTTAACACTGAGCGTAATCCCGAAGCAAATGTCAAACCTATCTCTGGCCTTGCTTGAATCTGCGTGATTCCTTCTAACTGATATTCGACAGGATCCTCAATTGTAACGATATTTCTTTCGGGAACATTTAATTGATTTATTATAGAATAGAGCGTTGTCGATTTTCCACTACCCGTAGGTCCAGTAACCAAAATCATGCCGTAAGGCTTAGTTACGGCCTCTTGGAATAAACGCAAAGGTTCAGGAGATATTTCTAATTTATCCACTCCTACATATAACTTAGATCTATCTAAAGTTCTCAAAACAAACTTCTGACCAAAAGTAGTAGGTAGTGCAGAAACTCTGAAATCTATCTCTTTGTTTTTTAACTTTGCTTTAAATCTACCGTCTTGAGGCAATCGAGCTTCAGTGATATCTAATCCTGAAATAATTTTAATTCTGGCGAGAATGGCGTTCTGATTCTTTTTAGGCAATCTAAATAAATCATGCAGTTGGCCATCTATGCGATAACGAACCCTCAACTCCTTGTCCGCAGGTTCAATATGTATATCCGAAGCTCTCCTCTTCAAAGCCTCTATTATCATTAAATCCACAATCCTTACAATGGGTGGACGTTGACTATCTTCCAGTGCACTCCCCACATCAATATATTCATCTTCCTTAAGAATCTCCATACCTTCCTTTGGATCCAAAGAAGAAATGTCTTTTATATTCTGCACAGCCTCATCCGAAACGCTGTTATACTTCTCCATAGTTTTTTGAATATCTTTTTCGCTGGCGATAACCGGATCTATTTCGCATCCGGTTAATACTTTTAAGTCATCGATTGCGAAGATGTTCAAAGGATCAGCCATGCCCACAGTCAAAGTATTGCCAATCAAAGATACCGCCACCACGTTATACTGTTTTGCAACTTTCTCAGGAATCATTGATACAATCTTTGAGTCTAATTTGTAGCGCTTAAGATCCAAATAAGGTATAAACAGCTGTTTTGATAGAATAGACAACAACTCTTGTTCTTCGATAAAGCCTTTTTTGATTAAGATATTTCTTAGCTCTTGACCGGTGTCCTTTTGTATCTCAATAATCTCATCAAGCTGCTTTTGGGTTATGTACTTACCCTCTATCAAAATGTCTGTTAATCTCTTTTTTATTACGCCCATTTATTTATCTTTGTCTCGCTCAATTAACTTATCTGGTGCTGTAACGCGTATTACTTCTTCCAAGGTGATCGTGCCTTTAAGGCACTTCGATAAACCATCTTCTCGAATAGTCTGCATTCCCTCTAGTCGTGCCGTATTCTTGATTCTGTATTCTTGTGCCCGCTCTAAAATCAACTCTTTTACTTTGGGGGTCAAGACCAATACTTCTGCTAAAACGATCCTACCCGCATATCCCATTTTATGGCACTTCTCGCAACCCTTACCTCTATAAAAAACAACATTCTTCTTATTTTCTAAGGGTAATTTCGACAATACTGATTCGCTAGGTTTATAGCTCTCTTTGCAATGTACACAGATCTTTCTTACTAAGCGCTGTGCGATAGAGCAAATAATCGAAGAGCTAATAAGAAAAGGCTCAACCCCCATATTAATCAAACGCACAATCGATCCTGAGGCAGTGGTAGTGTGGATAGTGCTTAAAACGCGATGTCCTGTCAAGGCGCTCTTTATGGCAATATCTACTGTTTCAAAATCTCTGATTTCACCAACCATGATCGTATCTGGATCTTGCCTCAATATTGAGCGCAGGGCATTCGCGAATGTCAAACCTATCTCTTCTCTAATACTAACCTGATTTATGCCCTCTAATTGATATTCTACGGGATCTTCAACCGTGATTATATTATCCGTGGGAGAATCGATTAATTTTAAAATCGAATAAAGGGTTGTGGTTTTACCGGAACCGGTCGGGCCAGTCGCTAGAATCATTCCGTGCGGCTTCCTAGCGCACTTCTTTATAACATCTAGAGAATTTTCGTCAAATCCCAATAAATCTAAATTTAAAGTAGCTGTTGATTTATCTAGAATTCTCATAGCTACTTTCTCTCCAAAGCTAGAAGGCAGAATTGAAATACGAAGATCCACTTCCCTGTCTTTTACTTTAACCTTAAATCTTCCATCTTGGGGAAGCCGATGTTCGGCGATGTTTAAGTCTGCCATAACTTTTATACGCGAGATTATAGGAGCCAAATATTGCCTTGTGGGTGATTCGATATTTCTCAAAATGCCATCAATTCTAATACGCGTGCGCATAGTATTTTCCATAGGCTCAATCAAAAGGTCTGAAGCGTGCATTTCGATCGCGCGCTCAATTAAAGCATCTGTAAGACGAATAACGGGAGTCTCCTGTGTAAGCCTTGCTAATTCTGTAGCATCCAGATATGTCTCTTTTTCCTGCTTAATTAGCTCTAGCTTCTCTTCTTTGATGTCACCAATTATCTCCTCAATTACTTGGGTAGTTGACTCATCATAATATTTTTCTATCGTATCCAAAACTTCAGCCTGTTGGGCGATTATGGGATTTATCTCAAAGCCAGTCAAAGTCTTTACGTCATCTATGGCAAATATATTTAACGGATCGGCCATAGCCAAAGTCAAAGTCTTACCAATCTTAGAAATAGGGATAATTTGATAATGTCTGGCCGTATCCTTGGGAACAAGTTTTAAAACTTCGGGATCAATGATAATTCGGGATAGAGTTATGGGTGGAAGGCCTAAACCTTGACTCAAAGCAGACATTAAATTCTTTTCGTCAATTAGGTTTAATTTAATTAGTATTTCACTTAATCTACCGCCTTCTTCTTTTTGTACACGGAGGGCTAAATTTATATCATCTTCGGTCAGAATCTTGTTTTTTATAAAAATTTCTGTCAGTCTCTGCCTTAGAGATGTCATTTATTCTTGCTATTATAGTATCTTGATAGTGCATTACGTATGTCCGAGGTGGTTGTAACGAATATTTGCACAGTGCAATTAGTAATTTCTTCAACATCTTCAATAGCTTCTTTATTTAGAGGATTGCTCATAGCCAAAGTTAAATTACTGCCGATTTTATCAATGGGTATAAGACAATACTGTTCGCAAACATTCTTTGGAACATTCTCCATAACTTCCGGCTCTATTTCATAATTGACCAAAGGTAAATAAGGAAATCCATATTGAGTAGTCAAGGCCTGGGCGATGTCTTCTTCTTTGGCCAACTTTAAATCAACCAAAATCTCACCGATTAAGCCGCCTTTCTCCTTCTGGATCTCTAAAGTTTTAACTAAATCATTCTTAGTTATGACTCTACGCTCAATAAGCAATTCACCTAAAAGTTTGGCTGTCGTTTTTCTTAATGGTAACATAATACTTAACCCCCCAATGAAACTACACAATTTTATCTCAAAATAAAGTCGCTAAGTTTTAAATGTATTCTCTTCATTTCTAGCTGATTCCAGCAACTTTTCTGCCTTCTCTATTAAATCTTTAGATGTTGATCCATCAATTGGATTCTCCGAGATCGCGCCAGAAATAGTAAGCATCTTACTTTCTGAGGTAAGCGAGAAGAATTCATTTACTTTCTTCCCAATGCCCTCTGCTAATACTATTGACTGTTTTTTATTCTTTTCCGGTAATACAATAGCATAGTCATGATCGCTGTATCTAGCTATCCTATCGATCTCGCTGCAATTATCTTCTAATATCCTGGAAACCTTTTTAAGAATTCCCTCGCTTGATAACTGGCCTTGAGATTTCAGGAAATCAGAAAATTTATCAATAGAGAGAAGCAATAGAGCACATGGCCGTTGATAGATCATTGCCCGTTTAATTTCTTCATCAAGTCGATTAACAATAAAATTCTTATTAAATAAACCTGTTAAAGAATCTTTTATCTCTAATTTTAATAATCTATTCTCCAGATAATCATTTTCAATACTAATAGATATCTGTTTAGCAAATATACTAAGCAGCTCTAAGTCATCTACATCGTATTTATTTTCCGATACAGAATTACCTGTACCGATGAACCCGATTATTTTTATATGGCGGTAAATAGGAATAAATATAATATTCGACGTATCGAAAGTTTGTATCAATTCTCCAGCATCGATATCTTTATTCTGTTGATCGATAATCAAACCTCTTTTGTTTAAAATCACTGAATCAAATATCTTCCTAATCCCATCCTTTGATAAGAAAGAATTCATTTCATCGGTAATGCCATATTGAGCGCCTATCTTAAAAGATTTATATTCATCGCTTATAACTAAAATCGCCCAGGCGGCATTCTTTAGCTGAGCTAATTTACTTATAGAGACATCGTAAATCTCCTTTAAGCTAGCGCCTTGAGTGACTAAATTACTAACCTGCAGTAATCCGGAAAGTACAACTACGCGTTTATTTATTTCAGAATTTATCTGTTTGGTGCGCTCTCCATAATCTCTAAGCTCTTGCATATTGTCGCGTATTTTTCTGGTAAGTTGATTTAAAGCACTGCCCAAATCGCCTATCTCATCATCTCTATAGATATCTATTGTCCTACCAAACTCGCCCTTAGCGATATTTTTGGCTTCCGCGCTTATCTCTACGATCGAATCGACTATCTGCTTTGCCACTAAGAAGCCCATACTGGCGATTATAATAGAAATTATAAGACAAATGACTATCTGCAGAATGGAAAACGGTGCTTTTCCGATATGTGAATTATATAAAAAGAACAAATAAATACAAACCAATAAAGGAATAACGGACATGAGGCTAAAAGCTATGCGAAACTTCTCTCTCAAACCTCTGGATAATAGTGATTGACTTTTTGGTAACCCAAACATTAACTGCTCCTTTCCTAAAGCCTAAAAAATCTTATATATTACATATAATTTGTACACATAACTATATATTATTTTGAAAGTTATGTCAATAGTTATGTAAATGCTTTTTGGAACTCACTAATTAGATACTGCTTATTAACTCCCGTGTCAATAAAATCCCAGATTAAAGTTTTATCTAGCCCAATTGGCCGTGTAGCAAAATCTTCAATATATAAGCCATAGTTAGCAAATGACTCCTTCCAAGTTTTGAAATTAAGATATTCATCCCATTGATCAAACTGTGCGCCTTTGTTAAAGGCTGAGGTAATTACACTAGACAACCCTCTATGGCCTCTAGAAAGCGCTGACTCTAAACTACTCATGTAAGCATTATGAAAACTTAGTTTTATGTAACGCTTGTCTTTACCTACGAGCCCCCTTATGTATTTTTGTCTTTCTATTATCTCTTCTATCTTCCCGGCCCCTAGCCATTGAAGAGGTGTGTGGGGCTTTGGGATTAATGTTGATATACTTACATTGATTTCTGCAGCCCGGCCACATAGTTCTCTTCTTTTTTGTGATAACCTATAAGATAAATCTATAATCGCATCTAAATCTCTATAATCTTCCTTGGGTAAACCAATCATAAAGTAAAGCTTGATTTTACGATACCCTGCCCTAAATGCATCTGTGGCCACCTGAAATAACTCATTGATATCGATATTCTTATTAATTATGTTTCTTAATTTCTCGGTTCCAGCTTCAGGCGCAAAAGTAAGACCCGTCTTTTTCTGCAAGGATAATAATTTAGAAATATCTCCCACTATACTCTTTGCTCTTATTGACGGCAAAGAAATACTTACAGACTTTTTATTAAAATATTCCGTCAAAAATCTTGTAATCTCTCCTATCTGGGGATGATCTGAACTAGATAAAGACAGCAAAGAAATCTGCTCATACCCTGAAATCTTATATAGTTTTTTTGCGATATTAAGAATTCTTTTCGGCGAACGAATCCTCAATGGATGTGCATAGACTCTTGCTTGGCAAAAACGACATCTATGCACACAACCACGCATAATCTCGATTCCTATCCTATCGTGCACAATTTCTATATTCGGGACAATCCAATTGGAACATTGTATAATTTTGTTTAAATCTTTTAAGTAGGCTTTTTTTATGACTGCTGGCGCTTTATTTTTGAGAGGAGTGAATTCTTTCACAGTAAAATCACTATCATACTCTACGTGATAAAGCCTAGGAACGTATACTCCAGGGATTTGACACAGCTCAATTAATAAATCTTCTTTCCTTTTGCATACACCGCCAAATCTCCTTTTAAATTCCTTGCAGGTTTTTGCTATTTCTAACAGCACCTCCTCCGCCTCTCCTATAACAAACAAATCAAAGAAATCTGCGATTGGTTCTGGATTTAAGGTGCAATTTCCGCCTCCTATAATAAGAGGAAAATCTTTTGGTCTATCTTTCGATAAAAAGGGTATCCCGCTCAAAGAAAGCATGCTAAGGAAATTTGTGTAGTTCAATTCGTTGTTGAGAGAAAAACCCAGAATATCGAATTCATTTAATGGGATATCATTTTCTAGCGAACTTAACTTTAGAGAGTGTTTTTGCAAGGCCTCTTTATAATCAAACCAAGGACAAAATGCACGCTCACAAAGCAAATCTTTCTTTGAATTCAAAATATCATACAATATTCTAATTCCCAAGTGGCTCATCCCTATCTCATAAATTTCAGGAAAACAAAGACAGAGACTGAGTTTGACTTTGCAGGGATTTTTTTTAATCACATTCCATTCATGGCCAATATAGCGGCCTGGACGTCTAACATTAATTAACGCATCAACTGGTAACATTTATTATTGGGTTATAGCTTAAGTGGATTTACTGATATTCAATACTATCCCGATTAAAAGAAGAAAACTCACTAAAGAAGAACCACCATAGCTTATGAATGGTAGCGGCAGGCCAACAACCGGCATAAAACCAATAGTCATGGCAATATTAATAAAGAATTGAATAAATATTAGACTGGCAATACACAAACATAAATTTTTTGCAAATGGATCATAGACTTTCATAGAAAGCTTTAGAATTCTATTTATAAGAAAATAAAACAAAACGATCAAAACTATGCTTCCGAAAAATCCCCACTCCTCCCCAATAGTTGAGAAAATAAAATCTGTGTGTCTCTCTGTCAGAAAGTTCAATTGATTTTGCGTCCCAGAAAGCCACCCTTTGCCAAGAATTCTACCGGAGCCAACTGCGATCTTCGATTGAATTATCGTGTAGCCTGCGCCTAAGGGATCGCGATTAGGATTCAAAAACACCAACAATCTATCCTTTTGATAACCGCGAAGGAAGAACCAAAAAAAGGGGCTGGACAACAAAATCAACCCCAAAAAAGATAAAATGTATTTAAACTTTACCTTTACGAAAAACGCCAGAAACAAAAATAAAAAAAGATATATTAGTGCAGTACCTAAATCCGGCTGGATGGCTACCAGAAAACTGATAACAAAAGTTATGCTTAAAGGAATCACGAATCCTCTTAGGGGAGAATATCTATTCCTAAAAATCTTTAAGTCCTCAATGGATTTCTGGCTGAAATAACGCGACAGAGCTAAGATAACCGCAAATTTTCCAATCTCCGATGGTTGAAAATTAAATCCTCCTAAGTCCAGCCACCTCTGCGCACCGAATCTGGTACGCCCAAAAAATAAAACTAAAATTAGCGTAAAGATGACAAAACCATATAGGGGCCAGACAAAATCCCATAATTTGCGATAATCTATTTTACAAAAAATAAAAGTAAACAACAACCCTAGAAAGGCCCAAGCGATTTGCTTAAAGAATATCGCTCGCCTGACAAACTCACCTTTCTGATGACAGCTGCTAAACAGCGCCAATATTGAAATAAATAATATTGCGACAGTTATAACAAATAATTTTTTATCAATCTTATGCATCAAATTAAATCCTGCTCAAGCATTTCGCTTAAGATTTTCTTTGCTAATACGCATGCAAAAAAACCTGAACCGCCATTCTCCAAAAAAACGCTAAATGCATACCTGGGTTTGTCTCTGCCGGCATATCCTACAAACCATCCGTGCGGCTCATTGCCACCAGATACCTGAGCGGTACCAGTTTTACCATATATCTTTAGCCCTTCAATCTTAGCAACATGGGCGGTACCCTCGGGATCATCCACGACAGCGTGCAGATAACTATTGATATTATTTAAGATTTCTTTTTTCATCCCAACTGATTTGCCTTTGTTAATTTTTACTGTTTTACTATCTACGGATTTAATTAAATGAGGCCTTATTAACTTACCTCCATTTGCGATAATAGAAATCATTTTAGTCAGCTGTAAGGGCGTTACTAATAGGTCTCCCTGGCCTATAGCCATATTTGCCGTATCGCCCTTATACCAATTCTCAAACCTGATAATTTTTTTCCAGTTAGGAGAAGATACAAAACCCTTTGCTTCGTAATTCAAATCTATTCCGGTTGCCCTGCCCAGACCAAACCTGTGAGCGTATTTATTAATAAATTGTGGCCCTACGATCAATCCTAAATTATAAAAATAAACATTGCAGGAATGAACCATAGCATCCCTCAGACTCTCCTGTTGATGCACAGACCAACAGTTATAATCTCTGCCACCAATATTAATCTTTCCATTGCATATAAAATGCGCCTGAATCAATGAATAATCTTTCTCTAAGGCAGATGTAGTTGTTATAATCTTAAAAACTGAACCTGGCGGATACTGTCCGGATATCGCTCTATTTAACAAAGGTGCACTCTTGTCTGTTAATAAATTATTTACTGATTCTCTCTGTCCGCTTATAAAAACATTGGGATCGTAATTAGGATGGCTGCTCATGGCGATTATCTCACCCGTGTAAGGATCCATGATCACAACAACTCCTCTATTCCCCTCCATAAAATTATCGACTACTTTTTGAATCCTGATATCTATGGTAATCTGAATATCCCTACCAGCATTTGGCGGTTTATAACCAACTGTCCTCACCCTTTCTCCTCTGTTATCAACCTCAATCTGCTCACCGCCCTTTTCTCCCCTCAAGATTAAATCATAATACTCCTCAACCCCTCCATAGCCCATAAGGTCTCTTAGTTCATATCCATACGGTTTTAATTTTGTGATGCGTGAAATATCTATCTGGCCAAGATACCCCAATACATGAGAGGCGGCATTGCTAAAAGGATATATTCTTCGAGGAATAACACTAATCAAAACTCCGCGCAAGCGTAATTTATTTTCCTCTAAGACTATAATCTCATTCTTAGTTAGATTTTCATAAATCTTTACAGGGACGAATGGATTAATGTAGTTTTTTTTGTAGTTCTGGACTAAGTCCTTGGAGGGGATATTTAGGAGTTTTGAGATTTTAAATAAGAGCTTAGCCTTGTCTTCAACTTCTTGAGGTATTATAGAGATATTAAATGAGGGTATTGAATCAGCCAGGATTTCGCCGTTTCTATCTAGTATTCTTCCCCGGGCTGCATCCAAAGCGACCACACGGATGATATTTCTCTTACTTAGATTATAAAAGTAATCACCTCTAATAATCTGTATATAAAATAGCCCTAAAATCAAAATTACAAAAAGGACCCTAAGGGCTATGATAATTTGTCTATGACGCATCGTTTAATTGGCTTAAAGAAAATAAAGAAAACTATAAATCCATATAACATTTCTAATATTAATGTCTTCCAAGCCATGTTAAAAATATGCAGTTGGCGGCTAAAGAAAATATTTTGCAGCAGCGTATGAATAAAACCTTGCCCTATTGTGGCAAAAATAAATAAAGGAATTATGAAAACCCAATTATACCTCAGGAATCTTTTAGAAATATAGCTCAATGCAACTCCTAAGAACATAAACATCAACATATGAATTCCTAATGGTGAAATGCTTAATATATCTTTTAATAAACCGCAGAATAAACAAAAGAATATTATTTTTCTCTTATCGAAATTAAAATAAAAACTAAAGATTGTTACCAAAAAAAGTACCAGGTTGGGCCTTGTTGAAAATAATTGCAGATGATTGAAAAAGGTGGTTTCAAGAATTACAAGAATTATGCCAAAAATATAGAATAACATTCTTTATCTGCTAGAAATTTACTGGTAACCAACTATAACCAGAACTTCTTCCAATGATGAAAGCTTGGCCTTAGGCATTACAATTGCGGAAAGAGTCAAGCCAGATTCATCTTTTTTTACACTTGTTACGACTCCTGCAGGAATCCCCGCAGGGAAACTAGAGTTTTTCCCAGAGCTAATTACTTCATCTCCTATTTTAATATCATCGTCTAAATTTAAATATTTAAGCTTGCATGTCCCCTCGAAAGAACCAGAGATTACCCCGATGGCATTAGAGCGTTCAGTCTTTGCGGACATAGAAAAATCAAGGTCGTTTATTAGGATTATTCTGCTGAATGATTTACCTAGCTCTACAATCATTCCTACAAAACCTTCGGAAGTAATCACTGAATCCCCTAATCTTATTCCACTACTATTTCCTCGGTTTATAATTAAACTCCTCCTAAGGTTAGAGGCGTCAAAAGAGATAACCTTTGAAGCGATTAGCGAAAGGCTGGTTTTTTCTTTAAATGATAGTAATTTGCTTAATCTTTCGTTTTCGGCCACAGCTTCTCGAAGCTGCATCAAACTTACCCTAAGCTGCTGATTTTCTCTTTTTAGTTCGCGATTATTCCTTAAGCTTCTGTTGCAATTAGCAATGGCCTCAACAGGAACAAGGCTTAAACTAATTAATTTTAAAGGAAAACTTGAAAGGCTAGATAATACTGTTTTGGGGAAATTTGTGACTGGGGAAAGTGTTATAAGAAAAGAAATAGCTGCTAATAAAACAAAAAAAAGAAGTACTGTTCTATTCTTTTTCTCCACATTATTTCAAAAGTTATCTAGATTAAAACTCGCCTTTAGTCGAGACGGTAATGTCTCTGAGAATGCGGCTCTCTAATTCTAATATCTTTCCGGTACCTAAAACTACAGCTGTAGTAGGATCATCAGCAACGTGCACAGGAAGCCCGGTAGCGTCGCTAATCAAAGTATCCAAGCCACGTAATAATGAACCTCCTCCGGCTAAGACTATTCCTCTTTCAATTAAATCTGCGGATAGCTCCGGAGGTATGCGTTCAAGCGTAATCTTTGTTAAATCTACTATCGCTCTAATCGGCTCCTCTAACGCTTCTCTTATTTCTTCAGATGTAACACTAATCATCTTAGGTAATCCTGCCACCAAATCTCTTCCTCTAACCTCCAAACTCAACTCTTCATCCAAAGAACAAGCTGAGCCGATCTTTATCTTGATGTCTTCTGATGTACGCTCACCAACCATCAAGTTATAATTTTTCTTAAGGTACTCTACAATCGCTAAGTCCATTTCATCCCCACCGATTCTGATGGAACGAGAGAACACTATTCCTGATAAAGAGATCACCGCAATTTCTGTCGTTCCGCCACCAATATCTATGATCATATTTCCTGCTGGTTCATGAATCGGCAAACCAACTCCTATGGCCGCTGCCAATGGCTCTGGCACTAAAAATACTTCTCTGGCGCCTGCGCGCATCGCTGAATCTTGTACGGCTCTTCTTTCAACCTCTGTTATACCAGAAGGAATAGCAATAACCATGCGCGGACTTACCCAGACCCTTCTCTTATGAACCTTTTTTATAAAATAACGTAACATCGCCTCAGTAATATCAAAGTCCGCAATTACACCATCTTTCATAGGCCTAATCGCATGTATATTACCGGGCGTACGACCCAACATCTTTTTGGCATCCTCGCCTACGGATAGAACGCGATTCACCACTCCGCCTTTTTTGATGGCGACTACGGACGGCTCACACAAAACCACGCCCTCTCCCTTAACAAAAACAAGGGTTGTGGCAGTACCTAAGTCTATACCCATGTCATTTGAGAACAGACTTCCGAATTTTTCCAGGAAATTACTAAAATCTGATTTGATCTTATCAAAATCGACTTTCATGGTAAGAAAATAATAACAGACCTTCCTTTTTATGTCAAATGAAATTTATCTAGAACTTATTAGCGCTTAAAATGGGGTAAAATTGGATTTTGCCAGGAACGAAACTCATTGATTAACTTAATGTAAGAAAAAATATGGGGAGATTAATATGTATTTCATCTCCCCTTTTATAATCACTGAAAATTAAGATAATTTCTTATTTATGTCTACATCTCACTCCTCCTCTACCCACGCCAATCCCTACCTCTGCCTGCACCACAATCTCTTACGCCTCTGTCTTTACCTCCATAGAGCTACCCTGATCCAATGAAATGACCCTTCTCTTCCGCTTCCTTAATTCATTTAAACAAATTTCCCTAGCCTCTTCTTCTTTCAGCTAAGAGGATGACGTTCTTTAACTCTTCTTTATTAGCTGCAGAAAACCACTTCTTATCGAATTCAGGATTTTGCGTAATCTGAGCTATGGCCGCCAGTACTTTTAAGTGCAGGTTACGCACATCGGAAGAACCTACTAAAACAAATACCATATGGGCTACTTTATTGTCGGGAAAGATGACCCCTGCCTTTGCCCTTACTAAAAGAATCCTAAAAGCCTCCTTGCCCTCAATAATTATATGCGGAATCGCCAAGCCCGGCCTTATCACAGTGCTTGAATCCATTTCTCGCTGAATTAGTTTCTCAAATAATTGATCAGAACCAATATTTAAATTTCTGGATAACACGTTAGATATCTCTTTGAAGAAATCGTCCATCTCTAAGGGGACCTCTATATCTAAAACATCGCTCTCCTCTATAAGCTTGTGAAATTTATCCTCAACAAGCTCATCCCGCTTTACCACAATATCTTTAAGCTCTGTAAGAATATTATCCGAGACCAACTCCTTATCTTTAGCTACCAATCTTTCTAAAGCATACAAAAGAGCGGAATCTCTTGTCGTTCGTTTTTGAGCATAAATCTTATACCAGCCAATACCCAATAACAGAAAAATTGTAGTAAGGAATATTATAAACGTACCCATTTCTATTAAAAGAAAGAGGCCGCCTAGAATACCTATAATTTGCATATATGGATACATGGGAGAGCGAAATTTAGGCTTGTAGCTTAAAATTTTGCTTTCCCGGAAAAGGATTAAAGTCAGATTTGCAAATATATAAAGTATGATTAAAATGCTAGAGGCAACCTTAACCAATAATTCAAGACGTAAAAACAAGAGTGCGGCAATCATAAAAGCGCCGGTAAACAGAATGGATACGTAAGGGGTTTTTAATCTAGAGCCCACCTTTTGAAAAGGTGCAGGCAAGAGCTTGTCGCGGCTCATCCCTAAAGGATATCTAGATGCTGTCATGATCCCCGCGTTTGCCGTAGATATAAATGCCAGGAACGCGCCCACACTAATTATAATTTTTAATAAATCTCCCCCAAATACTCCTGCCGCATCTGAAATAGGAGTAAGAGATGTTTTTAAAACCTGAATATCTGATGCACCAATTGTCACAAAGATAACAAAACCATACAATATCGCCGTTACAGCCAGAGAAAGAAACATACCTAGCGGTAAATTTCTTCCCGGGTTCTTTACCTCTTCTGCTAAAGAAGCTACTTTGGTAAGCCCGCCATATGAAATAAAAACAAAACTCGCCGTGGCAAACAACGACCCTAAGCCTTTATCGAACAGTGGCGAGAAATTTGACATATTCACGGTCTTTATGCCTAAAAATACAAAAGCCAAAAGTATCGCCAATAATCCTAATACTAAAATAACTTGAAACTTTCCTGCGAACTTAACACCGATTAAATTTAAGATTATGAAGAACACGCATAACCACAAAGCGATTATTTTCAAAGGCATGTTTGTTATCATGCTTAAATACGCACCCATACCTATAAGTGCGAACGCGCCTTTAAAGCTCAAAGAAAACCAAGAGCTAAAACCAGCGATGGTGCCCACTAGCGGACCAAAGCCTCTCATTATATAAAAATAATCCCCTCCTGCCTTAGGCATAGCCGTGGTCAATTCGGCTTTGCTTAAAAGTGTGGGTATACATAAAATCGCCGCAAACATATAAGAGAATATTACCGCTGGCCCGGCCATAGCAAATGCCAATCCAGGTAGAATAAACAAACCAGAGCTGATCATCGCTCCCGTAGCTACACAGAAAATATCCAAAAGGCTTAGCTCTTTCTTTAGGTCTTTTACTATTCTCTCTTTCATATATGACTTATCTTAACGTATTTTAGTTATTTTGACAAGAATAAATCAACCAATCTAATGGCTGTCATGATTATTGAATCTAAGATAAGCGGCCGAGGACTAATGTTTATCGTGATTAAACAGCCGATTTATTCTGAGAGAAACAAATAGCATTAGTAACGGCAATACGTGTAAACGAAACCTTACAAAACTAGCCCCATCGCTAAATCGGAATTCATCTTCAAATAAAACCATCTATACGGTGTTTATGCTACCTGGAATTACACAGTTCTCTCCGTTTTTATCACAGACCTGTGTGGTGTTTACACTTCCAGCGCATATACTTTCAATAAATATGGGCCCGTCAACTTCTAATTCTGCAAAGGTACTCACGCACATTGCAAAGAATAAAAATAATATTAGCTTTTCTAACAAACTTATTCGGTTTAAAAATAGCTTGTTCATTTTTACTCCTTATTGGTTAAACGTTTTTATCAAAAAATCCAGAGACCAGCATCTCAAGTGCCGTACACTAGACTTGCTTACTAAATCTAACCTCGTTATCGGTACGTTCGGCAGCCATTGAAATCTCCTTCTTTAGGCCCGAAACTTTGCACCCCTGCCTTTCGACGAGTTTGCCTTCCTACTGCCTGGTTTGATTTCACGAATCAAAACTCCAGAAGTAGGAATCTCTTTCTAAAAAGAGATTTTCGAATAATTCTACTTAGAAGTAAAGTAAAACATGTTTTTCTATTATTCACAAGGGGTAAACAAATGCTTTAGGAGAGCGCTTTTTTGAGAATGCTTAAAAAATCTGGGAAGGACTTGTTGATAGACCCTACATTATCAATACTACTTGCTGAGCCTGCTAAGAAGGCTGCCACAATCATGCTCATGGCCGTACGGTGATCTCCAAAACTTTTTAATTTTGAACCTATCAGGCTATTTCTGCCATGTATAATAATGACTTCTTTATTATTCTGTACCTTTATATCTACTCGTACTCCCATTCTGGACAAATTCCACTTCATCGACTTTATCCTATCCGTCTCTTTTACCCTTAGCTCTCTTACGCCCTCAAAAATACTCTTTCCTTTGGCCAGCGATGCCGCGACCATCAAAATCGGCAATTCATCTATAAGGCTAGGAATCTTATCCTTAGTAATCTTAGCTGCTTTTAATCTTGAGGACTTAACGACTATATCAGCCATGGGCTCAAAATATTTCCTGCGACTTCGAATAATCCTTATATCTGCACCCATCTTCTTTAATACCTCAATTACACCTGTTCGTAACGGATTCAGGCCCAAATTCTTAATTTTAAGATAGGAATCTTTCAGCAAACACGCCAAGACAATAAAAAACGCAGCGCTGGAGATATCTGCGGGAATTTGTATTTGTTTAGGTGAAATTAAATTAGACGGCCTGATGCAGATACTCTTTCCGCTTGTTTTTATGCCTGCCTTAAAATACTTCAGCATCCTTTCAGTATGATCGCGTGATTTTATCGACTCAATAATCCTAGTTCTTCCTTTCGCGTATAGTCCAGCTAATAAAATAGCGGATTTTACCTGGGCGCTAGCGACAACCATCTTCCAGTTTATACAATTAAGCCTGCCGGGTGAGATAGACAACGGAGGGTACTCGTTTTTACCTTTAGCTTGACCTTTAATTTTAGCGCCCATTAATCTCAGGGGCCCAATGACCCGAAGCATGGGCCTTTTGCGTAGAGATTGATAGGCATCGAGTTTTGTACGAAAATTCTGGGCACTTAAAAGTCCGGCCAGAATACGCATGCTGGTTCCGGATTCAGCTAAATTGATTGATCGCCTCGGTTTCTTTAGACCGTTAAGGCCTGCGCCGTATACACAGATAGCGTTTTTTGATACCTTTTTTATTTTAATGCCTAAGGACTTAAAAGCATTTAATGTTGCTGTGCAGTCTTGGGAAAAACTGAAATTTAATATTTTGGTCTTACCTTTAGCTATGGAACTAAGAATAACTGCTCGGTGAGAAATTGACTTATCTCCAGGAAGATTTAATACTGCTTTAATTTTTCGGCAGGGCTTTATTGAATACGACATTAATCTACTTTATTAGCGGCATCCCCTTCGCCAACTCGATCTATATCAAAACCTGGCAGAAAATTGGCCGCGCTCATCCTCTCGTGTACTTTTTCTACTTTTACACGGCCTAAAGAAACATGATTATGAAATACCTCAAAGATATCATCTACCTTGACACCCTTATCTTCTCCGGCATTCACCACAAGAAAACTATACTCTCTATTTATTAATAAGACCTCCATAGAAAGAGACTGTTTTTGGGCTTCCTGTTTAACCTCGACAGTCTGTTTCATGAGTTCTTCCACAGCGGCTTCTTCCCTAATCTGCTCTTCAACAACATCTACTACCATGGGCGTGACAACTATCTTTTCTAAATCAACGGCGGCCTCAGCTACCGGTTCATCTCTTACCTCAGAAATCTCTTCTGCTTCTTTTTCCTGCAAGTCTTCTTTTTGCGAAGCAACCATCTCTAATTTACTATGCAAATCCGCTATTTCTTGGAGTTTCTCATCTAAAATCTCCTGGAAACTATTTTTGTCCTGAGAAAGCTCAACGATCTTATTGCGCAAAGTCTCCTGCTCATTCCTCAGCAGCTCTTTTGTTTTAATCTCCTGGGCTAATTTATCATTTAATTTTGAAATAAGACTTTGATTCTCTTTAACTTTAGATTCTAAGGCACCTTTTTCGTCACTTATATTCTTTAACTTTATCTGTATAGCTTCTTTTTCATCTTTAGCAACATTCAGCTGTTCTTCAATATCCATCCTCTTCTTTTTTTCTTTCTCAAATGAAACATAATAGAAGCTGGTTGTCACTAAAGATAATATCAAAAGTAAAATGACAAAAACTACTGAGGTCTTCGCCTGGTTATTCATTTATTGCCTCCTTCAATGAGAACATAACTTACGCGATTGCAATGAGCGTAAGTTATATGCGCGAATTTATCCCGCACCTTTAAAGAATACTTTTAAAATATTACTGAATTTTTAAAAGGTGCGGGATAAATTCAGATTTATAGCTTAGCTTCACTTTCGTTCGCTAAGCTATATCTTCATTTGATTATATCACAAGATTTACAAAATTCAAACTCAGAGTGCGATATCTCCGATTGCGTCTTTAAATTCTTTTGGCAGAGGCGAGTTAAATTCTAGAAACTTTTTTTGGCTAGGGTGCTGAAAACCAAGATTCTTGGCGTGGAGGGCAAGTCTAGTAAAACTATTTTTGTTGCCGTATTTTGCATCTCCCAAAATCGGATGTTTCAAATATGCCAGGTGTACCCTTAGCTGGTGTGTACGACCAGTCTTAGGAGTTAATTCTAATAATGTAAAATTGTCAAATCTCTTAATAGTCTTATAATAAGTCTGAGCCTGCTTTGCGTCAGGGCTGAATGACACAGCCATATTCTTTCTTCTTAAAGGGTGCCTGTGGATAGGAACGTCTATTAAGCCTTCCTTAAACTCTACTTTGCCCTTTACCAGTGCAATGTATCTACGTTTGATCGAATGTTGTTTAAACTGCTTCGCCAGTTCCAGGTGTGCGAAATTAGTCTTTGCCACAACCATCACCCCGGATGTCTCTTTGTCCAAGCGATGCACGATGCCTGGACGCTCTGGACTGACATCCGATAATTCTTTAGTATGAAACAAAAGAGCATTTACTAAAGTTGCATCTTTATTTCCAGCCCCAGGATGCACTACCATCCCCTCTGGCTTATTGACTACAATCACATCGTCATCCTCATAAAAGATCTCTAAGGGAATATTTTGAGAAGATAAGCAGGTCTCTTGTTTAGGCGGGATGCTTATTTCGATTTCATCATCGATCATCAAACAGTAGTGCGGCTTTATTTTTTTCCCATTTACCAAGACTAAACCTTCTACAATTAGGCTCTTTAAGGATGTCCGAGAGTGATCTTTCAGATGCTTGGCTAGAAAAACATCAATTCTTAAGTGCAGTGAATCCTGATCTGCTTTTAGATTTATCTTTTCCACTTAACTCTATAGTACAATATTAAACCATATAGGAATAGCCCGAGGCAAAAATATTGAAAGAATGTTAAATTCAAAAACCTTAATACTGAATAAAATAAAATATAGCTTACAAAAATAATACCTGTCGAATGCGGCCGGTCAAGTTTGACCCTTAGGACAATAAATAGAATTAACAGTAAAAACGAAGAAATTAACTGAGTCGGCAATAGTATGGCATCGTGAGCAGAAAAGTAAAAACCGAATTTTGAAGGTAAGCCATAACAGCAGCCATTAAACAGGCATCCGATCCTGCCTATGGATTGACCCAAAGCAATAAAAGGGGCGATTAAATCTAGAGTGCTAAAGAACGGCAGCTTCTTTAACTTCATAAATACGCATGAGGCTATCAAGGCTGCAACTATTCCTCCCAAAATGGCCAAGCCACCATGGTGCAGCATAAATATCTCTTTAGGATTTCTTGAATAAAACCTTAAATTAAGAAGCACATACAATAGTCGCGCTCCGATAATGCCAGAAAATATAATAGTAATACCTAAATCAAAGACCGTATCTTTATCGTAACCCAATCTCATAGATTCCTTAACTAATAAATTTAAGGTTACTATGACTGCGATAAAAATCATCAAACCATAGGTATAAACAGTAAGCGAACCAATCTTGAACAGCACTGGGTACATAAAATTATCTTTTAGCTATCTTGTCAGAAATGAATAAATTCCAGAATAAGATTACTGCGCCAATTGTGATAAAAGAATCGGCGAAGTTAAATACAGGCCAGATTTGAAAATCTAAGAAGTCTATAACATAGCCTAGGCGAAGACGATCTATCATATTGCCGATAGCCCCACCAACAATAAAACCAACGGACATCTTTCTGATAAATAGTGTTTTTGGACTCAGGGTTTTAAAATTAAAGATATCTCTTCTTAAAGAATAAATAACTAAGCCTAGTCCTACTATGGTAATAATAAGAATAGTCCTGGAATTTCCTCTGAGCATACCAAAGGCTATGCCAGTATTCTGAATCAGGGTCAGGTGAAACAGATTTCTTATTACGGGAATAGATTCGTTAAACCTGAGGATATGAGAAAACGCGAATTTTGAGGATTGGTCACAGATTACAACTAGTATGCCTATTAAGACAATCACATCTGCTTTTCTTTTGTCTCTTGGCACTTAATACAAAGCTTAGCATAGGGGACAGCCTTGAGCCTGGTTTTAGAAATGTTCTTCTGGCAAATTTCACAAAGGCCAAACGAACCGTCTTTTATCTTTTCTAGCGCCGCATCTATTTCATACAGGATATCTCTCTCATTGCTGGCTAAGCCCAAACTAAATTCTCTGTCGTAGTTATCCGTAGCCACATCAGCCATATGATAAGAATAGCCGGAGATATCCCCGGAGGCCTCTTTTTGTGACTTCTTCAACGTATCAGAAGAAATGTGATCTATCTCATCATTAATTTCTTCTTTTCTTTTAATCAGAACTTTCTTATATTGATCTATGGACTTCTTGTTGAATTTCTTTTTCTTCACAGCAACTTCCTCCCATGCGCGAAATTTTAATTTATAAATAAGCGTTTTTAAAGACAGTGAATTATATAACTATTTAAAAAAATAATCAATAGTTATTTTCAACTGCATCAACACAGCGCTGGCAGATAGCGGGATGCTCATTATTCGTTCCCACGTCTATCCTAAAGTTCCAGCAGCGCGTGCATTTTGTACCTTGAGCAGAAATAACTTCTATCTTGCTCTCTCCTTTTTCTTTCTTAGCCAACTCCACCTGCGAAACAATGAATAAAAACGGCAAATCCGCCAAATATTTATCGAAGGTTGAGAACAATTCATTATTTAAAGTTAAGATTAACTTTGCCTCAAGGCTACTACCAATTTTACCTTTAGTCCTCTCCTCCTCAAGGCATTTTAGAATAGCCGGCCTTAAGTCATAAATCTTCTTGAAGTCTTCGATAAGCTGTTTTTCATGATGCTTGGGCTCTTGTTTAGGCCAATCCAATAAATGCACGCTCTGGATATCTTGTTCAGCTTTCTTTTTAGGCATATTCTGCCAAATCTCTTCCGCGGTAAAAGATAAAATCGGGGCCATCAATCTTATCAAACTATTTAAAATCTCAAAAATTACGGTCTGCGCACCTCTTCTAGATTTAGAATCTTTACCATGCGTATACAACCTGTCTTTTAAGATATCTAAATAAAAAGATGAAAGCTCACTATTGCAAAACTCATAGATCCTCTTGTAGGCCTTGTAAAAAACATATCTTTCTTTTTTGGAGTCATAGCCACTAGATATGGATTTTTTATATCCTTCCAAAAGATAGAGCATGTATTTATCTACGGAATTCAAATCGTTGTACTTAACGCAGTGTTCATCAGGCGAGAAATCGTAAAGATTACCTAGAATAAAACGTGCCGTGTTCCTGATCTTGCGATAGGCCTCAACTAATCTAGAGATAATTTCTTTGGAAATCCTTATGTCATCGCTGTAGTTACTCGAGGCAACCCATAATCTCAATATTTCTGTGCCATATTGATTGTATATTTCCTGAGGCGAGATTACATTACCTAAAGACTTAGACATCTTCTTGCCTTCGCCATCCACAACAAAACCATGCGTTAGTACTTCTTTATAGGGAGCCCTTCCATCAATAACAAACGAAGGGATCAAAGAAGTCTGAAACCATCCTCTGTGCTGATCAGAACCTTCCAGATACATATCGCAAGGTAACCCTAAATTGGCATTATCCCGCAACACCGCCTGGTGGCTTACGCCGGAATCAAACCAAACATCCAAAATGTCCTCAGATTTTTCAAAATCACTACCACCACATTTTTTATGCTTAAAACCCTCCGGGACTAATTCTGAAATTTCCTTAGCAAACCAAGCATCGGTTCCTTCTTTTTCTACAATCTTTGCAAAGTGCTCAATGAAATTATAATCCAGGAACTGTTCGTTACACTTTTTACAGATCAAGGCCGGAATAGGCACACCCCAATATCTCTGCCTGGAAAGACACCAGTCGGGACGTAACTTTACCATTCCCGAGATCCTCTCCTGACCCGATGCCGGAATCCACTCAACATTCTTTTCAATCTCAGAGACCAACTTATCTCTCAAGTGATCCTTATCTACGGATAAAAACCACTGTTTGGTGGCCCTGAATATAATCGGATTCTTACAACGCCAACAATGCGGATAGGAGTGAGTCATTTTTGTATTATGTAAAAGTAAACCCAGGTCTTTTAAACTTGAGATTATGGATTGATTGGCCTTAAAAACATGTTGGCCTTTAAATTCCTTAATCTCTTCATCAAAACAGCCCTTCTGATTCACGGGCATAATCGTTGGTAATTTATATTCCAATCCTACCTTGTAATCCTCCTGTCCGTGCCCTGGAGCAATGTGCACACAACCCACACCGTCTTCTAAGGAGACATAGTCGGCTAAGACAATTTTACCTTTTCTATAGCCAAACGGATGCTCATAAACAAGACCTGATAAATTTTTGCCCTTAAACTCCTTGATTATCTTTACATCGCCTAAAGAAAGTGTCTCAAATAACTTATTAGCTAATTGTTTTGCCAAAATTAATTTGCCCAATTTTGTCTGAACCAATACATAATTAAAATCTGGATGCACTGCCACAGCTACATTAGAAATCAATGTCCAAGGTGTTGTCGTCCAGATTAAAATATACACATCCTCGTCAGGCTTTATCTGTTTAATCTTTGATTCGGTAATCTTGAATTTTACGAACACCGATTCTGACTGGAGGTCATTATATTCTACTTCTGCCTCTGCCAGTGCGGTCTCACATTTAAAACACCAGTTTACTGGCTTTAGGCTGTGATAGATAAATCCTTTTTTCACCAGTTGCCCAAAAGACCAGATTATTTTTGACTCATATTTAGGATCAAGTGTCAAATAAGGATTTTGCCAATCTCCAAACACTCCCAGCCTCAAAAATTCTTCTTTCTGAATTTCCACATAGCTCATGGCGTATTGGTGCGCCTTTTTTCTGAAGCTTAATCGGTCAATTTGCTCTTTGGTGATATTGAGCTCTTTAAACAACTGGTGTTCTACCGGAAGACCATGACAATCCCAGCCCGGAACATAAGGCGAATCAAAACCCTGCATGGTCTTGAATTTTACCACTATGTCCTTTAAAATCTTATTTAATGCGTGTCCAATATGGATATTGCCATTAGCATATGGAGGCCCATCATGCAGAATAAACTTCTGCTCACCCTTTCTCAGCTCTCTGATCTTTTGATAGATCTTACTCTGCTGCCAGTTTTTGATCATCTCCGGCTCTCTTTGAGGCAGAGAGGCCTTCATGGGAAAGTTAGTCTTAGGTAAATTCAGCGTCTGTTTGTAGTCCATTTATTTTACGTATTTACCGATAATGATATTCAAATCTTTCTTTGTCTTCTCGGGTATCGCATCCTTAGATGTAATCAACGCAAATTTTAAGGCGTCCTTACAAGAACACGTTCTCTGTTTAGGAATTTTTGCAATCGTCTGTTTTATAATCCTTTTGGCGTTACCAGTATTCTTATTTAAATATTCAATAATCATATCTACTGTTACAGACTCATGGCCCTCATGCCAGCAATCATAATCAGTAACCGCAGCCAAAGTAGAGTAGCAAATCTCAGCTTCTCGCGCAAGTCTGGCTTCGGTCATATTAGTCATACCTATTATATCCATCCCCCACGAGCGAAATAAATTAGATTCAGCCTTAGTAGAAAAAGCTGGACCTTCCATATTGAGATAGGTTCCACCCATATTAATAGTAATACCCAAACCTTTTGCAGAATCAAAAATCATTTTGGATAAATCAAGACAAGTGGGTTGTGCAAAAGCGATATGCCCCACAATCCCACCTTGCAAAAATGTTGTACTGCGCGCCTGATTGGTTCTGTCTACAAATTGATCCGGCAATACAAAATCCATTGGCTTTAACTCTTGTTTTAAGCTTCCACAGGCAGAAAGTGAGATAATCCTTTCCACTCCAAGTTTTTTCATAGCAAAAATATTCGCCCGATAATTTATCTCGGAAGGATTAATCCTGTGACCTTTACCGTGACGCGGGAGAAATGCGACCTCCACTCCTGATAATTCTCCAATAACAATCGTATCCGAAGGGCTGCCAAAGGGAGTAGAGACTTCCTCATCTTTTACTTTCTTAATCCCTTCAATGTTATATAAACCGCTTCCACCGATTATGCCTATTTGTGCCATAAATTCCCCTTTCAAGAATTACTTCTTTGATAATTCTCTGGCGCGTAATACCGCTGCCTTAACCGCCTGATCTAAATACCCGCCATTATGTAAAACTTCCAGAGCCGCCTCAGTTGTTCCACCCTTAGAAGCAATCTGTTTCTTTAATTCTCCAGCGGATAAATTTGATTCTTTAATTAGAGCAATGCTGCCATCGACTGTGGCTTTAGCTAACTTTGCTGCATCCTTAGACACAAAACCTATATTGACAGCTACTCCAGTAAGCAATACAGTAAACTCCTCTCTAAATCGCTCAAGAGAAGCTACATTATCAATATTTATATTTTTATTCTCAATCCAATCGAATACATATCCAGGTCCGCTGCCGGATACCGCCGTAGCCTCGCTTATCATATCTTCATTTAAAATTAATGTAACGCCTAAATTTTCAAACAACTCTCGGGAAAAATTTAAGTCTTGGTCTGTAGCAAACTTACCTTTACACAGGCAAGTCATCCCTCTACCAATTCTAGCCGGCATATTAGGCATTGTGCGGATAACCTTAACTTCACCCAAGATATTTTCAATATAAGCAATGCTAATCCCCGCAGCGATAGAAATGACTAATTTACCTTTTAGATCATTTTTAATCTCTTCTAAGGTTAAGCTAAAATCTTGAGGCTTAACAGCTAGTATTACTATGTCAACTTTATTCGCTAAATCTGAATTGTTTTTAGCTAGATTAATACCAGAAATTTCTTTTGTCTTTTGCTTATCCTTGTCAAAGACCCAGATTTGGTTTTCTTTGGATTTTAACCGCTGGGCCAAGCAAGAGCCCATATTCCCAAAACCAATTACACCTATCTTGCTCACGATTCTCCCTCAAATATAGCTGTGCCTATACGTAGCAAGTTCGCGCCTTCCTCAACTGCAACTTCATAATCCTGGGACATCCCCATGGAAAGAAAATCCATCTTAACCCTATCTTTAAATAAGGAATCTTCTATTTCATTAATCTTATCACGTAATTCTCTAAGTTTCCTAAAATATTGACGTGAATCTTCCTGCTCATCAGATAGAGGCGCCATTGTCATAAGGCCTCTAACGCAAATATTTTCTAAGTCGTAAATATCTCTAAGAAAGCTTATCACCCAATCACTACTTATACCGGATTTTGACTTTTCACCAGAAGTATTTACCTCCACCAATATATCTGCAGTTATATTTCGTTCTCTAGCCAGATCATCAATTTTTTTCGCAAGATGCAGGCTATCTACAGATTGGATCATATCGAACATATCCAAAGCCTTACCTACCTTATTGGTCTGGAGGTGTCCGACCATATGGAAATTCAAAGAAATATCCACATCCCTTGTATAATCCCTTAAAGCGGCGTACTTTAATTGCGCCTCTTGGATTTTGCTCTCTGCGATATGCTCTATACCCGAATCCAGGGCTTGGTATATCTCTTCTATAATTCTATTTTTACTTACGCAGGCAATAATTATTTCTGAAGAATTTTTACCGGCTTTGCTTGCTGAGATTGAAATTTTATCGCGGATAGCCTCTATATTTTTTGCGATGGACATTTTTGTTACAAAAAGGAAATCTCTAACGGAATAAGTTAACACAAATAAAACAGGGTGTCAATGGAAAGCTAAACAGAGGTTTTCAACAATATAAATAATCGTGGTTTGAATACCAGGATACAGCCAAATCGAACCTAAATCTCGCTCTTTGTATGATCCTGAGCACTTTTTATCTTATCTTTCTGAGAGTCTAAGATCGCTATTTCTTTTTTTGCTACATCAGCTTAAGAAACTCACTTAGAAACAGTATTAGTTTTTATCAAAAATTATAACAGTCGTTGCGTCTTCAGGTGCATTGTAATGTTCTAGTTCGTATTCGGGCTGCGAGTAGACCCTGGACTTATGCCACCTTCTGACTTTTCCATCAGAGAATAATACCTCATAGTATGGATAACCTAAAGCATTATACTTTCCAGCAAGCTTATCCTCTATGGGATAGCTCCATACTTCGTACTCTCTGCCATCGACTATTAGATCTTTTACCCCTGCCGGATCACCAGCGATGCCTTTAACTTCTTCCTGGCTCATCCCAGCAGCTACCCCGCCCAAAATCTCTCTGTTTACATTTCTAAATCCCACCACGCAACCACAAAGACTTATTAACAAAAACATAACCACTAAATATTTCACAACTTTCATCCTTCTCCTCCTTTAATCTTTTGCTAATAAAAAATTAATTCTTAATCACTCATTAACTCATACATCCCGTATGCTACGCCTGCGGAGAGCAAGGTTGCTAAACACCCCTGCATAAAAGGAATCGTAAGTAGCAACAAAATCATAAGAAACTTTTTCATTCTACCTCCTCTGAGATTATATAATTATCATAGATAATACATTATTTTTCATAGCTATCCTACTTTTCCTTCTTCTCTAATATCCAGCCTTTGCTAAATAAACACTCATTTAGCTTCTCGCGCCTGTAGCTCTCACGCCTCCACCTGTTAGGGTCATTATCAAGACTACTGTCACTGCGAGAAACTGTATTATCACCTACGTTAACCGTCTGTTCAACATACGTGGACACTGGCGGCTGCGGAAATCTCTGCCAGGCCAAAGTATTCGCCATCTCTTCACAATTAAGCTTCTCCTGATAGAATATCTGTGTTGATTTTTCAGGATGCCTCCACTCCATTCTGGCGCAGCCAACTAATACTACGCATAAAAATACTATAAGAATTGAAGTAATTATATAGGGTAATGTGATAATTTAGCCACCAAAAGTGCTATAATGGTGGTA
>CAZFPS010000011.1:0-418 GCA_964520705.1 uncultured Planctomycetia bacterium
TCTCCATATACTGCTCGTAATCTCCGGATGTAGCCACTGCCCGATCTTTTAACTCCATCGTCGCATAGATCCTGCCTTTATCTCTAGGGTGTTGCAGCCCCAGCTTCCAGCTGCTGCCAAACTTCGAACCCAGGCAATATATATCCCCTCCAGCATTAATGATTGCCGAATCTACGCCCTTTCTCTTCAGTTCTTTCACCGCCACATCAATAGCATAACCCTTGACTATTCCGCCCAGATCGACCGCCATCCCGCTTCTCTTAAACTTTATGGAGTTTTTATCTTTATCAATATGTAGATTTCTAAAACCTACTAACGCCCTGCTCTTTTTAATTGCACTCTTTGAAGGCGCTTTATTTTTTAATAAGGCTTCCTTCCAAATCTTTGAAAGTGGAGCGATAGAAATATCAAAAAGTCC
>CAZFPS010000011.1:428-33929 GCA_964520705.1 uncultured Planctomycetia bacterium
TAGAATACGCCAGATTTTAAAAATAAAGTAGTAACCTCGAAATTGGTATTTAAATAACCAGTTCGGTTCAGATGAGAAATTGGGGAATTTTTGATGTTTGTGGAAAATATTTTTTCAACACGCTCAATCTCTTTAAACACAACTTCAGCGGCTTCAGGGTAAGGAGATACCACCTCTACAATAGTCCCTAACAGAAAACGCTTCTGGCTGTGCAATTTCTTTCGTGAACATCCAGTCACGGTTAATATGATCAGAACAAATATAGCTATCTTCTTCTGCCAGTTCATTTCTTTAATTTTAAAAGTTTATTTAGAGACAGTGTATTCGCAATATCTTCCTTTTTAAGCCAACCCCTTCGCGCCATAGCCACCCCAAAATTAATATACTCCAGGTGCTCTAAGGAGTGAGAATCTGTAGACACAGCAAATTTAACTCCCTTTTCTTTTGCTATTCTGATAAGAGAATCTCCTAAATCCAATCTATCAGGAAAAGAATTTATCTCCAAAAAAGTATTAGTATCGCTGGCGACCTTAAAAACTTCCTCAAAGTCAAGATCATACGGGTCACGAGAACCCCACAATCTGCCCGTGGGATGCGCAATGATGTGTACATGCGGATTTTGACATGCCTTAACTATGCGCCTAGTCAATTGCTCTTTAGATTGCTTGAAACCGGAATGTATGGCCGCAACCACTAAATCAAACTCGGCCAAGACCTTACTATTGTAATCCAATTCCCCTCTGGAGTCAATTTCTACTTCCGTCCCATAAAGTAAAGTAAATTTACCCATTTTCTTGTTAATTTTATCTATTTCCTTCTTTTTACTATTTAAATCGCTGACTGAAAGCCCATTTGCAATCCTTAAGCTCTCTGAGTGGTCTGTCAAGGCCACATATTCATAACCTCTGTGTTTACAACTTTTGGCCATCTGTTCAATGGTATTGGCACCATCCGAATAAGTGGTATGCACATGTAGATCACCTTTTATGTCTTTTGTATCCACCAGCTTGGGCAATTTCCCCTTTAAGGCTGCTTCTATCTCTCCGCTATCCTCCCTCAGTTCTGGCTCTATATATTGCATCTTGAACAAATTATATATCTCCTTTTCGCTCTTTGAAGCCAAACATCTCTTATTCCTAAAAACTCCATACTCATTAACCTTATATCCATTTTTTGCGGCCAATGTCCGCAATCTAATATTATGCTTTTTTGAACCGGTAAAATACATCTGCGCTGCACCAAAGGAATCGGGTTTAACTACGCGCACATCTACCTGAATCCCCTCCCTAGATAACACAGAAGACTTAGTCGTACCCTTCGCTATCACTTCTTTGATATCTGAGCAGCCGCAAAAAACATCCATGACCTTCTTGGGCATTATAGAGGCTACCAAGATATCGATATCTTTCACCGTCTCTTTCATCCTCCGCGCACTTCCGGCAACAGAAATTTGCTTTGCCTGTTTTACTTTCTTCAATTCATTCATAAATGAATCTGCGATTCCCAAGGCACTGGCGATATCAATCCTCTCTCTGCCTCTTTTTACCAACTCAATCCCTTTTAAAATATTCTCAACAGTTTTTTCTTTTATTCCTTCAAGGCCAATAAGCCTGCCGCTCCTGGCAAACCTTTCCAAAGTAGGGATATTTTTTATTTTTAGCTTCTCGTAAAAAAGCTTTACTGTTTTCGGACCCAACGAAGGAATTCTTAGCATCTCCAACACGCCCTCGGAAACTTCTTTCTTCAAATCTTCATAATACTTGATCTTGCCTTTATTCAAATATTCCTTTATTTTCGATGACAGGTCTACTCCGATTCCTGGTATAGTAGTCAAATTATCTTTCTTTTCGTATTCCTCAATATTATCCAAGCCATAAACAATCTGTGCTGCCCTTTCATAAGCTCTGATTCTAAAGCGATTCTCGCCTTTTATCTCTAGAATTTGAGCGATGGAGTGGAAAATTTTAGCTATTTCAGCATTTTTCATTAAAAATCAATTTGTAGTTACTGATGATTTTCCTGGAAAGCACTAAAAATAAAATTAAACAAGCCAATCCCAGAATGAACAACGTTGGACTTACGCCTATAGAGTGTGCGGCTGTGCCTGCTAAGAGACTGCCAAAAGGAATCGTCCCGATAAAAACAAGCATATAGATACTCATTATCCTACCCCTAAATTCATTTGGCACCATCGCCTGAATCAGAGAATTGATAATCGCCAATGAACTCAAACAGGAAAATCCAGCTAAGACCAAGATTAAAACACTGACAACGAGAGATTTAGTTAATGAAAAAAAGATTAAGCTAAAAGCAAACGTAAATAAGGAAAATATTAAAATCCTGAGTTGTGATTTAGGCTTTTTTAGACTGGCCAACATAAATCCGCCTAATAAAGAGCCGATGCCGCTGGCTGACATAAGCAAGCCGTATCCTTTTATTTGCAGGCCGAGAATATTCTTGGCAAAGACAGGTAAAAGAATTGAGTAAGAAAACCCAAAAAGAGAAATTGAACCCACAATAGCAATCAAAACAAGATAGATTCGGTTGGCTTTAATAAAATTTATCCCGCCTTTTAGATCCTGGAGAAAATGATTGTTATTATTTTGGTTTGCCGCGTGTTTTGGCCTAATCAGTAAGAGTACAACGATAAACGCAAGAAAACTGACTGCATTAACATAAAAGCAACCAGCTATGCTTATTACGGCCACTAGTATGCCGGCTAAAGCAGGACCTACCATGCGGGCAGAATGAAAGGCTATGGAATTTAATGCCACAGCGTTTAAAATCTTTTCTTTGCCAACTAATTCAAACACCATGGCTTGCCTTGCAGGTGCATCTAAAGATAAAACAATTCCATTCATCAAAGAGATTACTAAAATAAGTTTAACCGTAATTATGTTAAATTGCGTAAGAATGGCCAGCGCAAAAGCCAAAAGCATAAATGCTATTTGCGTAAAAACCATTAGGTATCTCTTATTAATCCTATCTACTAAAACTCCGGAAAACAGCGAAAGTAAAATTATGGGTGAATAAGTTACGAAACCCACTAACCCCAACAAAAATGATGACTGAGATAGATCAAAAACAAGCCAGTTCTGCACCATGGCTTGAATCCAAGTCCCACACATAGAAATAAACATACCTACTAAATAGATGCGGAAATCTTTAATACGCAGAGACGAAAACATTTGCCTATTCTCCAATCACCTTCACTACGACACGCTTTCTTCTCTGTCCATCGAATTCAGCGTAGAAAACCTGCTGCCATGGACCAAAGTCGAGCTCGCCCTTAGTAACAGGCACCATAACTTGATGATGCATGAGTAAATTTTTAAAATGGGCGTCGGCATTGGACTCACCTGTACGGTGATGCTGATAATCCTTTCTAAATGGCGCTAATAGCTCAAGCCACTTATCCATATCCTGAATTATGCCTTCTTCGTCATCGTTAACATAGACGCTGGCAGTAATATGCATCGCCGAAACCAAAATAAAACCTTCTTTTATACCACTTTTTTTTAAAATCCCTTCGACTGTAGAAGTAATATTGATATATTCGCGCTTTTTCTTTGTATTGAACCAGAGATATTCAGTATAGGATTTCATCGTAACTCCTTTTTAATATTTGTTTTGGGAAGAGATTTATTATAACAGAATTCTAGGATATTTCCAGGATTTTGACTGATATTGAATTCGAGGATAATTGTAGAGGATATTTTAAAGAAATACGTAATTAATTACGTATTTCTTCTAGCAGATTCTGGGTAGGGCTTCGCCTTCCAACAAAGGAAGCAAACGTTTTGTTCCTAATTTGGTCTCTAAATAAACAACATCTCCTCTGGTGACTTCTCCAATTATTGCGGCTTTTTTTCCTAATCTGGTCATACGTAATTTGCGCAGGATATTCTTTGCGCTTTTAGGACTAACGAATAATATAGCCTTGCCTTCATTGGCTATATTCAAGGGATCGAGCCCTAAGATCTCGCAGGCGCTAGCCACCTGTCTCTTGAGAGGAACTTTATTCTCGAAAATCTTTATACCTACTCTACTTGACTTAGCTATTTCATTTAACACGCTGACCATTCCGCCTCTGGTGGGATCGCGCATTGCATGGATATGCCTAGATAGACTTAGGCAATTCTTAATCATTGGATAAATACATGCGACATCGCTCTTTATAGCCGGTTTCAGGCCTAAATTTTCTCTGACATTTAAGATACAAACTCCATGTTCCGCGATATCGCCGGAAACAATCACTTGATCACCGATTCTTACATTAGAACATGAAACATTCATCTTCTCTGGCAGAACACCAATTCCAGAGGTATTAACAAATAAACCATCGGCCTCTCCCTTGCCCACTACCTTTATGTCACCTGTGACAATATCTATTTTATTTTCTTTAGTTGTTTTTGCAATTGAGCTGACAATTTTTCTTAAGTCTTCGATTAAAAATCCATCTTCTATGATGAATGACACAGAGATTGCAATAGGCCTTGCACCCATCACGGATAAATCGTTAGCGGTACCGCAGACCGCCAACTTGCCAATATCTCCTCCGGGAAAGAACAGCGGTTTTACAGTATAAGAATCGGTAGTAAAAGCTATTCTTTCAGAACCCACATTTAGCTTTGCGGCATCTTCAAGCTTATTTAAAACCTTGCTATTAAATTGACTTAAAAACACACCACTGATTAAATCCGCCATTAGCCGTCCGCCGCTACCGTGTGATAAATTTATTCTTTCGCTACCCATTACTTCACTCCATATTTATAATATGCCGCACAAGTGCCCTCTGATGAAACCATACAAGGACCTATGGGGCGCTCTGGGGAACAATCTCTGGAAAAAAGACTGCAATCTAACGGAGAACTTACCCCTTTTATGACATTTCCGCAGATGCATTTCGGATTCTCTTGCGATTTGATTGGCTTTATATCCAAGACGCTGTCTATGTCAAATTCCTTAAATTCGCTCCTTAGGCTTAACCCGCTATTACTTATAACGCCTAGGCCGCGCCACTTCACATCCGCTTCTTTAAATACTTTAAAGATTATTTCTTTAGCTAATTCATTTCCCGAGGGCACAACTGAACGACTGTATTCTATCAAAACACTGGACTGGCCCTTGCGTATCATCTCCATTAAAAGAAGTATACCCTCTAGAATATCCACTAGCTCAAAACCAGTTATAACTGCGGGTTTCTTAAATTTTTTTGCCATAAAATCATACGGCTGACTTCCCAAAATAGTACTCACATGTCCGGGCAAAATAAACCCATCTACGTTTATGTCTTTTGATTCTACTAAAACTTTCAATGCCGGAGGTATCAATTTAAAGACTGGATAGATAAACAAATTCTTTATATTCTCTTGCTTTGCCCTCAATAGAACCGAAGCAAAAGCAGGAATCGTAGTTTCAAATCCCACGCCAAATAAAACTATTCTTTTGCTCGGAGATTTCTTTGATAATTCTAAGGCCTCGATAGGGCTATACATTACTTTGATATTTGCTCCTAATTTGCCTCTGGCTGAATTCAGGCTCTCACCTGAACCAGGAACCTTAACCATATCCCCGAAGCAACACAAAATCACATCTTTAGAACTCGCGATGGCAATCGCCTTATCTATATCTTGAACTGACGTCACGCAAACAGGGCAACCCGGGCCAGATAAAAGTTTAACATTAGGATTTAATGCGGCCTTTATCCCTGTTTTGAATATCTGAACCGTATGCGTACCGCAAACCTCCATTAAGCGCACTTCTTCTGTTAAGCTATTTATCTTTTTGAGAAGCTGCCTAGCTATCTTCGAATCTCTAAATTTTTCAATTACCTGAGTATGCATCTTTAATAAACTTTAGATTTTCTATAGCCTGCTTTTCTTCAATTTTATTTATGGCAAAGCCCACATGTACATTAACAAAATCCCCTACTTTGACGTCACTCAGCAGATCTAAGCAGACCTGTTTTTTAATACCACCAAAGTTAACCGTAGCATAATTATTTTCTAAGATCTTTTCAACTTTTCCTGGAATAGCTAAACACATTTCACTTAATCCTTGAGGCTATATAAGCCTGGCCTAAACAAATGCCTAGATCATTAACAGGGGCTTCTGTGTTAACTAACAAATTATAGCCAGAGTCCTCTAATTTCTGCTTTATAGAATTGAATAGCAATTTATTTACGAATACCCCGCCACTCAAAACAACATCTCTTATTTTGTGTTCATGACTTATTCTATTGATAATTTTTACGGTTAAAACTACTAGGGAATTATGAAATTTCCTGGCAATATCTTCCTTTGGCAATCCGTTTTTTAAATCTAGGAGCAAACCGTTAACTAAATTAAGGTGACTCACCCTCAAAATTCCTTCTTTTTCGATAAGGTCAAAATTATAAAAACTACTTGCTTGGGACTTGGTCGCTAATTGCTCTAGTTCTATGGCTGCTTGCGCTTCGTATTTTACTTTGTGGCAAATGCCTAGAATTGATGAAACTGCATCGAATAATCTGCCCACACTCGATGTCAAAGGTGAATTTATATTGTTCTTTAACATTTTAACCATAAGATCATAGCGATCTTCTGAGTATAATTTCAAGAGTTCTAAATCTTGTTTAAAAACATCTTCACCCAAATATCTATAGATAAGACTGAAAGCCATTCTCCAGGGCTCCTCCACCGCCTTTTCTCCTCCAGGCATACCTAAATAATTAAAGTGAGCTACTCGCTGGAATTCTGCACCATCTACAATCATAAATTCTCCACCCCAGATATTACCATCAATACCATAACCGGTTCCGTCAAAGGCAACCCCAATAACCGGCCCCTCAGTTTTATTCGCAGCTAGAATTGATGCAATATGGGCGTGATGGTGCTGGACCGCAACCTTATTTCTTACTTTCAGGGAATCTGAAATCCTGGAAGAAAAATATCCAGGGTGCATATCAAAGGCGACAGTCTTAAATGTGTAATTAGTTCTCCGGATAGACTTCTCAAATTTCTTGAAGTTATCGAATTCCCCCAAATTACCAAAGTCCTCAGACAGAATCAATCTATTGTTTTTTAAAACACAGTATCTACTTTTCATATCTGCGCCTAACGCCAGGATAGTATTGACTTTTGTGTTCATTTGTCTGCTAGTAATTCAATAATAATAGTTTCCAGTGAATTTAAAGCTCCATTAAGTTCTGGTGAAATCTTTTCACCAAACTCTAAATTCTTTGGCTGGACCCCTAACATAAATACCTTAGTATCAATCTGACACATAATATTCTCTATCATTAACTTTGGAGACATGTTATGAGTAGAGAATCCATAGAGCGCTATCTGATCTGAGTCTATTAATTTTACCGTAGCCACCGGAGCATCCATACTAACCACATCTACAAATAGAATTACCTGGGGACGAAATTTTATAATCTTACCAATATAGTTTTCTGGGCTCAATCCTGTATCCAAACAGGTTGCTTTAACCTTCCCTTGAATCCTATTAATCAAAGCCGGACCAAAACCGTCGTCAGATTTAAACTGGTTGCCAATTCCCACAATTAGCACATTGCCAGAAAGAATCTGAGACAATTGACTTTTAAGATTATCTTGTGGCACGGTATAAAAAATTATAATTTCTCTGTGGTAAGAGTTGTCTTTCTTCTACATCTTGCGCAGACAATCTTCATTCTGTCTGAACGTGAAGAAAATTCGACTGCAGATTTGACATCCTGGTCTGAAACACCAAGTTCTTTCAGCCTAGTCATATATAAGGTAGGGTTGGAATAGGTAAGCTCACCAAGCTCCTTAGCGATCCAAATTATATGATCTTTGCAGCCAATAACACTACTGCAAACTTCACAAAGCAAAAGTTCTTTTTCTATAGATTCTTCGCAATCTTTTCTATCAAAAAATGATAACTCCCACTCATTAGAAAGCTTAATTCCTTCTTTAGTAATGCAATAAGACTCGCACTGTCCGCAGAATATACAGGTATCTGCGTAGTGTATCATCTTCCTTAAAGGGGTGCCTTCTAAACAATCTTCATGTGCAATAGCTCCCACCGGACAAACGTTTTCACAGGCAAGACAACCCACACACTCTTCTTGGTTAAACTTTGGTTTCCCCCTGAAATTAGGATGCGGTTTATGGGCCACTTTAGGAAACTTAGAAGTATATGGTCCCTTTATCAAGGCGATGACGGCTTCTTTTAATTCTCTTAATTTTGGGTATTTCACTTGAGTTCCTTATCCTCTGCGTACTTATCACAAACAGACTTATCCCATAACTTCACGCCTGCACGGTGTGCGGCTCTGGCTAAGGCGTGCGCCGAAACAGGAGCGGTCAAAATAATAAATCCGATACATAGAATTGCCTTTATGCCTGTGGCGGAAAATCCGTTAAATAAAAATAAGCCGAATAAGATACTCACCGTTCCTAGTGTTACACACTTAGTAGAAGCCTGAAGACGATTGTATATGTCTGGAAGGCGCACTAATCCTAGGCAACCAAAGAAATCGAATATGATGCCTATAAATATAAAAACGATTCCGATCGTCTCATTCATCGAAATTTCTCCCTTCCAAATATTTTGCTAAAGCCAAGGTACCGATAAAACTCTGCAAAGCCCAGGCAATACCAATATCGATATACCAATCTCTCCTTGTGATAATCCCTAAAATAACACAGAAACCGATAATCAGTATACCTAAAATATCTATAGCCACTGCCCTATCCGCGGCGGTAGGCCCTCTAAAAATTCTATGCAGACAAAAAGAGCCACACAGAAATAAAATCAAGAAACTATGCTTCAAGACTGGAGATTGCCACTCTAAGATTGAATTAAAAGGCAGAAATAAAACCGCCAGGATAAATCCTGATAAAAGCACAACTCCGATTATCCAACGCACTATTCTAGTCATTAGTCGAAAATCCTTCCTAAAATCTTCTCAAACTTCTTTACAATAACTTGTGTCGCCTTATCTATATCCTGTTGTTCTACATAAATCCAGTGAACGTAAATAAACCCTTTTTCCTTATCCACATCTACGCTTAATGTCCCGGGGGTCAAAGTTATAGAGTTGGCCAAGAATGTTAATGCGGTATCTGTCTTTAGATTTGTCTTCACCTTAACAATACCCGGCTTTATAGGAACCAACGGATGCATAACCCTATAAGCAACATCTATATTAGCCTTAAAGCACTCCCATAGAAAGACCGGCATATAATATAAAAACCAAAGGTATCTGCTAGGGTGCTTAAAAATATGAGGACGACTTACAAACATGTCGCCGGTCATATAAGCGATAAACAGAGCCACTACGATTCCAATTGCTATATGCTGGTTGTCTGGAGGCCAAGATAAGCCAACCCAAACCATAAAACCAAACAGAAATAAAATTATTCGGCTCTTCACAGTATGCTCTCTCCTAATACCGTAACCGCATATTGAGTGCCGGCACTCAAGACTTCAGCAGCCGGCTTAAGAAAATATTCAGATACTTGAGGTATTAATAATACTCCGCCTAACAAACATATCAATCCAAATGCAATCATCGACAGTCTCATAGACATAGGGACTTCTTTAACTTTTTCTAAAGTAGAGTTTAACTTTCCAAAAAATGCAAACTTCTGGACCTTCATAAATGACGCCAAAGTTAAAATGCTCCCAACTACAGCCACAATCGCAAGTCCAATACGGTTAGCCTGAACACAGGCCATGATTATAAGCAATTTACTCCAGAAGCCATTAAACGGCGGTATCCCAGAAATGGCCATAGATGCTAACCAAGAAGTGTTCGCAGTAACCGGCATCTTCTCTTTTAAACCGCCCATTTGCTTTAAATTCCTATTATCTGTAGCATACTCCACAGCTCCTGAATTAAGGAACAATAATGACTTGAATATTGAGTGGTTGAATAAATGAAATAGTCCGCCTAAAATCCCTAAGGGCGTACCTAATCCTATAGCTAAAACAACATAGCCTATCTGGCTGATTGAATGATAAGCTAACAATCTCTTCAAATCCCACTGCCCAATCGCTAAAAATACTCCCACCAATAGAGAAATCGCTCCTAAAGATGTTAAAATCAAGAGCATGATTTCACTGACACCAAAAATATTAAAGAAGATTCTGATTAAAGAATAGATACCCAGTACTTTAATAAGTACTCCTGAGAGCATTGCCGATATAGAAGCTGGAGCTGAAGGGTGTGCATCCGGAAGCCAGGCATGGAACGGAACCAAAGCGCTCTTTATGCCAAATCCTCCGATAAACAAAACTGACACAAACAATATCACCATGTTAAAACCTTTTTGGGCGATAACTACTGATAGATCAGCCATGTTCAGCGTTGAGGCATAAGAATAGAGCAAGGCAATACCTAATAAAATAAAACTGGAAGCAACTGCGCCCATGACAGCGTATTTGAAAGCTGCCTCAAGCTCCTCTGCCTCGGTTCCAAAAGCAACCAGCGCATAGCTAGCCACTGAAGCAATTTCCAAAAATACAAATAGATTAAAGATGTCTCCGGTGATGATCACGCCGTTCATTCCCGCAACCATCAACATAAACAAACAGTAAAATCTATATTTATCGGTATACTTCTCCATATAACTAATTGAATAAACGGCTATGAGAAAAGAAACCAAATTTAATGTAACCAGCATAAACGCGGTGAGTCCGTCTAAAACAAAGCATATCCCCAACGGAGGAACCCATCCGCCTATCTTATAGATAATCGCACCTGAGTGTTTGACCACAAACAAAGAATAAACAGACATTACAAATAGGGCAAATGTGGATACATTACCAATCGCATCGCATAAAAACTTAGACTTTCTGCCAAATAAAGAAATCAGAAATGCCGCACCCAGAGAAATTATAATAAATAAAGGTAGTAACATGCTATCCTTTTAGGTTCTTGATCTTGGTGATATCGAATGTCTTATATTTATCAAAGATTCTTATAGCGATTCCTACTAATAGCGCTAAAACAGAAAGCCCGATTACTATAGAGGTTAAAATCAAGGCCTGCGGTATAGGATCGACCATCTTCAATATTTCCTGATTCTGGGCTAAAAGCGGAGCCCTGCCGTGCCAGCGGTAAGCGATTAGAATAAAGAATAAATTTACCCCGTATTCCATAATGGCTATGCCGATGATTATCTTTATTATGTTCCTTCTTCTTAAAACACAATAAAGGCCTATACTAAATAAGACTAAACATAAAAAATAAACGCTCATTCTTCCTTACCTGCTTGCTGTAGAATTACCAATACTATAAAAATTGAGAATAAGCCTACTCCTACTTTTATCGCTATTGCTATATTACAAAGCGGAATGATTCCAGCGCTGAATAAGCTAAAAGGCTCGCCTTTGTTAGTAAAATAATTAAGAAAAAATTTGCCCGCAAAGATGCCCAGCGTTCCGATTGCCAAAAACATCAAAGCCCCTATGCTTTCTAAAACCGCGGCTTTGGCCTCAGACAACCTCTTTAATGCCGCCTCCCTGCCAAATGCTAACATTAGATGGATAAACGACAACGCGATAATTAAACCTCCGGCAAAACCTCCGCCCGGGCTGATGTGGCCATGTAAAACTATATAGACACCATAAAGCAGAATCAAACCCACTGTCAGACGGGTCACGGTCTTGACAATCAAGGTCATCCCTACTTCTTTTTTATTTTTGTTAACCATATTAACTCTTTGTCTTCTTCCTACCTATCCTACGCATTACGGTAGCCACGCCCATAACAGAACAAAAGAGTACAGTTGCTTCACCTAACGTATCGATTGCACGAAAATCCAAGATAACCGATGTAATAAAGTTAGTGGCGCCAGTCTTATCTAGGCTCCTGGCTAAAAGCTCCTTGCCTACTCTCATTGTTGGAGAACCAAAAGCCGGGAGATCTTTTATAGCCAGGTATGCAAAAGATAAAAACACTACGATAAAACACAAAGTGGAAAATGTATTGAATATCCACCTGCCGTCTCTAACTAAAGGCAGATCTTTCTTTAAGGTCGCTCTAATCAAAATTATTAAACAAAGAATTTCAGCAACTAGCTGTGTAATCGCTAAATCCGGCGCTTTGAGAATTAAGAATGCTAAGCTTAAGCCTAGCCCCACAGCGCCCACAGCAATAACGCTAGAAATCATATCCTTGACTTCCACGGCTATTATCGCCCCGGCGATCATAAAAAGTAGTAGTAGCTGTAATTCTAGCATTTTAAAGTATAATTAAAAATAGCGCGATCATCCCGATCAATACCCAGACGCAGTAAGTCGGCAGGACTCCGTTATGCAAATACCTAAAGAATGAATTTATGGCCAGCGTTAACTTCTTGCCTTGTTCATAAATATCAAACAACTTCTCATCGGCCCTGTTATACATAAATTGCAAAAAGGGTATTTCTTTTATGGTATTGTAAAACTCCACACCAGATGGGCGCATCTCAGTATTTTTATCTAGATTTTCACCGCCTATGAATTGATTGACTTCGCGTGATTTCAAAGTTCCTAATAGATAAATTATAAATCCGATGAATAGACCGATCAAGATGAATATAGTCGCCAACGATGAATTCCAGACACCGTTAAAACTAAACGGCTGCTGCATGCTCGCTGAGATAAAAAGCTTTATGGGAATCTGCAAGGCGAATATGCCAAATACTACACACAGACCTGCCAGAATCGACACAGAAAGAGTCATTGCCCAGGGCGCTTCCTTGGCCTGCTCAACTTTTTTATTCGCTGGCTGGCCCAAAAATATTGCATGAATAAGCTTCATAAAGCTTGCCAGCGTCAAAGCGCTGCCAAACATAGCTACGGTCAACCAAAGCGGCCAAAGTTTTGAACCGGACTTCCCTAGTTCTATAATCCCCTGATAGACCATCCACTTCGAGAAAAATCCATTGAATGGCGGGATACCAGAAATCGAAAAAGAAGCGATAAGAAAAGCTATGAAACTGATTGGCATCAATTTTGCCAGACCGCCAAGCTTGCTTAAGTCATCAGTTCCAGTTGCCTGCTCTACATTCCCACCAGAAAGAAATAAACAACTTTTATAAATTGCGTGGTTTAACATATGGAACAAACCCCCCGCTATTCCAATGGGGTTAGCTGTCCCAATTCCCAGCACCATGTACCCGACTTGGCTCACGGCATGATATGACAACAGCTTCTTAAAATTGTGCTGTACTAATGCCATCATTACCGCGGCGATAATTGTTACTGAGCCAACTATAATTAAAAATAGGCTTACGCCGGTATTAGGCTCGAGCTTAAATATGTCTACTGACACCCTAAACAACAAGTATATGCCTAGTAGCTTATCTAGGGAGGCCGGCAAAAAGGCCATTACCGGAGTGGGCGCTGTCTCTGCCGAATCAGGAATCCAGGTATGAAGTGGCATGGCACCTGCTTTGGCAAATGCAGCCAAGGCAAAACAAGTAAAGGATGTAACCGCTAGCTTGCTGTTTAAAGCAACGTGCAGACCGTTCATCTGCAAACTTGGTGCGATCTTCCATAATATAGCTATGCCTAGTAACAATAAAGCATCTGAGCCGCCGATAATAATAAAAGTCTTCTTTGCGCTGGTCTCGGCCCCTTCGCTGCCCATGGCTATTAATAGGTATAGAGTTATTCCTAGAATTCCCCAAAAACTCAACAATAAAACCAAGTGATTTGAAATGACCACTCCTATTGATGCGGAAATAGTCCACAACACATAAGCATAATACTTATTCAAATCATCTCTATCCTTCATAAAAGCAGAAGAATACAGAACAATGAGAAGTCCGAAAAGACCCACGAAAAGAGTAATAAATGCGGAAAGATTATCAACTAAAAGATATTTAACTCCCTCAAAACTAACAAAAATTGGTTTATTTAGAAAAATTCCGATACAAAAAGCAAAAGTCACTAATGAGGCTACAAAAGCCAAAGCAGAGACAAACTTTTTCTGACCTCTGGGAGTTATAAAAGAAACCAGCCCGGAGATAAATGGCACAGCCAAACTTAATAAAAATAATCTACTCATCTAATTCCTAGTTTATCCCTTATTTCTTGCGTGCGCTGCTGTGAAAGCCTAATAAGATCTGCGTTTGAATATTCTTTAGTATTCTTTTTATTATTTGCGTCAATAATCGTAACTCTTTCTGTGCAACAGTAACAAGGATCAATCGCTGCTAAAATTATAGTGGCGTCCGAAATCGTCTCCCCAATCAAAGCCTCCTTATATGTAGGTAAGTTCATAAATGTTGGAGCTCTTACTTTGTGCCTTACAGGTCTGTTTGTGCCATCGCTCCTGACATAATGGAATGTTTCTCCTCTAGGGGCTTCGATATGTCCAATGCCTTCCCCCGGAGGCACGTCTTTTATCTGTGCATCTATGGGACCTTTGGGAATCTTTTTAAAACATTGTATAATAATGTTAATCGACTCAAATACCTCGAGGATCCTAACAACTGTCTTAGCAAAAACATCTCCTTCTTCCTGGATGATAACACTCCAATTAATTCTATCATAAGCTGCGTAAGGTTCATCTTTTCTTACATCTTTAGGTATGCCGCTGGCTCGAGAAGTCGGTCCCAATGCAGCATAATCAATACAATTTTGTTTAGTCAAAACCCCTATGCCCTTTAACCTAACATGCAACACCGGATCATCCAAAACTGCGTTTTTAATAGTCTCCATCCATTTTGTAAGCTTATTTAACCTATCTATAACTCCCGGGAAAGAGCTTTCATTAAAATCTCTACGCACTCCGCCGGGCTTCATTATAGCGTAATTATTGCGATTTCCGGTTAACTCTTCTAAAATATCAAGGATCTCCTCCCTTTGCTTCCAGGCCCACATGTACACAGTATTATATCCTAAAAAGTGACCTGCTAGACCAAGCCATAATAAATGTGAATGTATCCTCTCAAGCTCAGCAACTATAGTTCTTATATAAAGGGCCCTCTCGGGAACCTCTATATCACCTGGATTAAATACGTCCTCTACTGCACGCACATATGCGATGGGGTGACTGGTGGAACAAATTCCGCAAATCCTTTCAATGACAAAAGTAGATTGATCGAATGTCTTTAATTCTGAAAGCTTTTCAATACCGCGGTGGTTATAGCCGATATTTACATAAGCATCTACGACCGTCTCGCCATCTACAACCAGCTGGAAAAATTCAGGTTCTTCTTGTAAAGGATGGTATGGTCCGATTGGAATTATTGTCTTTGCCACTTATACTCCTTTAATGAACGCGCAACTTATGGAACGACAGTGCCCGCCTTAGCCAAAGCTTCGGCGAGGTCTCGACGAAGCTCCAAGAGCGAAGTCGGAAACATAAGTTGCTGCGTAAATTAAACCCAGCACTAATTTTACTATCAAGACTCTTTTTAATTGAAACGTTTATATGCAAATTTAGCTCCTAAATTTTTTTCAGCTCTCTTAACAAAATTAGTGCTGGGTCAATTTCGGACTTGTAACTTACGAGCGCTTACGCTCCGTAAGTTACGTCCTCATTTGACTCCTCTGTCGCGAATCGCGTCCTTATCCCACTCTTTGTAATCCTGCCTCAATGGATAAACTCCCTCTGGCCAATCATCAGAAAGCAATAACCTCTCTAGGTTAGAATTGCCCGGGAAGTCAATACCAATAAGTTCATGCATCTCACGCTCTATCCACTCGGCACCTTTGATAATCGAAGAAAGCGAATCAATTTTTGGTTCCTTGTGGTCTAATTTAACCTTTATCGAGATAAGTAAATTTATAGATTCTAAGGCAAAGTGATAAAGGATCTCGAAACAATACCTAGAATCCATGCCTGAAGCAATTACAAACCTGGCCTCTGAATCGATAAATAAATACTCGGCCACTTCTTTAATGTCCTTAGGGTTGATTTCAATATAGACCCTAGAGACAGACTTATCAAAGACGTCATTTATCGTATTCTTAAACTTGTTCTTAAAATTAGTTAAAAACTCTTCTCTAGTCATTTCTTTTTTAAGCTGGCTTTTATCTTCTCAATGGCATTTACCACTCCGGCGATTATCGCTTCCGGCTTGGGCGGGCATCCGGGAATATAAACATCCACCGGGATAACCTTGTCTAATGGTACCGGGCAGTTGTATGAATGAATAAACATGCCCCGGGACAGAGAACACTCTCCAATGGCCACTACCACTATCGGTTTCGGGGCATCATTATAAATCTCCTTAATACGCGGCAGACACTTTCGGTTTACCGAACCGGTAACCAAAAGCACATCAGCATGCCTTATGCTACCGACCAATATCATACCAAAACGCTCTATATCAAACCTGGGGGTCAAGCAATCCAGGATTTCAATATCGCAATTATTACAACTTCCCGTGGAAAGGTGAAAAACCCAGGGTGATTTAAGTAAAGCTTTTATTTTAATGCTCATAATCCTCTACTCGCCAATAATACCGCTAAAATTGAAAGAAGTGTCATCGGTCCCCAGAAGAATCTTAAGATCTGATCGATTCTTAAGCGGGGATTAGTATTTCTGATGACAACGACTAAAACAATAATTCCCACAAATAAAGATAAGCCTTTTATGGCCACAAGCCCGCTAAAGTTAAATCCCCCTAAAAACATTATGGTCATAAAATAAGGTAGCACAAATAACATCATCGCCTTCATTAATTTAAATATCGCTAATGCGGGACCTGAATATTCTATTAGCGCTCCTCCGGCAAGCTCTGTTTCAGCTTCAGCAACATCAAAAGGAACCAAACCCAGCTTGGCTTGAGCGCAGAGTAAGATAACGATAAAACTTATGACTCCTGACCAACTCGCCAGCACTGCACCATTAATCGCCTGATATGTTATAATCTCTCCTAATCTAATAGTCATGCCTGTTTTTATCACAGGAACGAGAATCGCCAATATAAAAGGCAATTCATACGCTAAAACCAGTTTTATCTCGCGAGAAGCACCGATACTTGCCAATGGATTCCTGGAAGCAAACCCGCCTAAAATTATAGCCAGAGAAGGTAAAACTAAAAAATAGAGTACAACGATAAGGTCTCCGAAGAATGTCTCTTTCGGCATCATATTCACTAAACAAAGCAGAGTAGAAACAACCATTACGCTTACCAGCCCCAAGACCGGAGACAATAAAAAGGTAATCTTAGAAGCTCCCTTAGGAACAAGGAGTTCTTTTCCTAACAGTTTTACAATATCGATAAATGGCTGCAATAGTGGAGGCCCAACACGATACTGCACCCGTGCCGTAACCTTACGATCAAGCCAACTAAGCAACAGGCCAACTACCGTAGTCACCAAAAAGCCAAAGAATATAAAATATAAGATCATGTTCATCTAACTATGCCTTCTCTCGTATCCAGTGCGTGGAGTGCACAACGATATTATCCCCTACAGCATAAATATGTTTTTCCTCATCAGGCTCCACATCTTTCAATGACAAAGCCTCGTATGGACAAGTAGGAACACAAACAGGCTCGTTTTTTTGGTTGCGCCTATCTAAGCATAAATCACACTTTGGATTTATATACGGCACCAACTCTGGATAGATAGTTCCATAAGGACAAGCGTGCGAGCAGCTCTTACAACCAACGCATCTAAAATAATATCTCTTTAAAACATTGTCCTCTTGTTTCTCAAGAGCATTATGCGGACAAGAGTTTACGCAGTGAGCCTCTTCACACTTCCTACAGATCAAACCATAGGTAAGCAATTCTCTTAAAGGATAGATGCCATTATTTTCAGGATGATAAAAATAACTACACTCCACAATGCATTCAGGGCACTTTCCTGAACAAATATCCATATCCACGAATAATTTCTTTTGATTTGCCATTCCTAATCCCAAATTTCTTCGAAATTCTTTATTTGATCGTATGTAAATACAGGGCCTTCTTTACAACAATAAAAATTTCCCACGCGACAGTGGCCACACTTCCCGATACCACAAGACATATTCTTCTCCATAGAAAGATATATCTGGCTATCCTTAAAACCCATCTCTACAAGCTTAAAGGTTGCGAACTTCATCATTATGGGTGGTCCACAGACAATACCAACCGCATTGCCTATATTTATATCCTTCTTGTCCAATATGGTCGTAACTACCCCTTCATTGCCTTTCCAGGACTTATCTGCCTTATCCACGGTCAATTTTACATCTATATCTTTTCCATCCTGCCACTCTTGCACCAGTTTCTTATAAATTATATCGCCCGGGGTCCTTGCGCCATACCTTAGGACTATTCTTTTGTAATCTTGCTTGCTATTTAATAGAGCCAAGAGCAGGCTTCTTAATGGCGCCAATCCCACGCCGCCACCAACAATATAGACTTCTTTGCCCTTAAATTCATTTAAAGGATATCCCTTACCATAGGGCCCCCTGATGCCTAATTCAACACCCTTCTCAGTTGAATGCAGCAGATTGGTGACCTTGCCGACTTTCATTATGGTAATATCAAACCGCTCTTTAACAGCAGGGTTTGAAGAAGGCGTAAAAGGTGCCTCGCCGACTCCTGGAATTTGCAATTCTGCGAATTGCCCAGTTTCAAAAGAGAATCCGCTATTTAAGTTATTAAAGACAAAAGTCTTAATCGTAGAGCTCTCTTCAATCACATCTACGAGTTTTGCCCTGATTGGATTGTAGGGATTATTTCCTTTCATACTTTGCTTTTTTCTTTGACTAGATTCTTCAAGATTCTTCTTATATCTATTTTTGCCGGGCAACCAGAAATACACCTACCGCAACCAGTGCAGGCGACTATACCGGCAACGCTGGGGAAGAAATTGAATTTTTTATCATAGCGATTGCGCAGTCTCTGGAAGAGGTGTTTACGCGGATTGGCCCCACCAGCAACAACTGCAAAGTCTCTATAAAGACAGGCATCCCAAATTCTATATCGAATATGCTTATTTTGTTCCATCGTGTCTCCCAGAAAGAAACAATGACAGGTTGGACAAATGGTATTGCAACAACCGCATTCCACGCATGTCTTTACTTCTTCCTTCCAAATATCCGAATCAAACCCCTTACTCATAATCCCATCCAACTGAGATTTATTAGGGATTTCGTTATTGTTGATATTTCTTTCAATCTCCAAGATGGTTTTATTTCTTATCTCGGCTCTCTTCTTCATGTGAGATTCTGAAACAGGTTTAAACTTATCCTGATAATTAGAAATGATTTCATTTGCCCTTTCGCTAACTACCTCTACAAGATACCCATCCTCGATATCAGCTACTCCCATATCATAATTCTTCTGAGGATACGGCTTGGCGTCCAAAGCCAGGCAAAAACACGTATCTATAGGATTGCTGCAATCGCTCGCAATAATAAACATTGATTCTCTTTTATTAATATAAAAAGGGTCTTTGAAATCACCTTGCATAAACACAAAATCCGTAACCGCTAAACCCGACAGATCGCAATTCTTAGCGCCGACTAACATTATCGGTTTATCCTTCTTGTCCTCTAGGCCTTCAAAGTCTTGGGAAACTTTTTCCTTAGAAGAGAAAATGAACTGTTTTAAAGGGTCTTGTGATCTTATCTCTCCAAGAACCAGGCCCTCTAAATCAACTTTATACTCTTGCCAATATAGGAGCCTGCGCTGGCCTTCTTTCCAAGCAAACTTAGTCTTATCGCTTCTTAAATAAAATGTCCTGAAATCCTTAGTAATTTCACTTACAAAAGACAAAAAATCCAACTTTTGAATAAAAAAACTAGTTGCCATGCTAATTTTCTACCTCAACACTACTAATATAACACTCTTCGCCAGAAATAATCTCACTTGAATTAGACCCGCACTTAATACAGGTTAATTCCATATTATTGCTTACTTCAGAATTCAAAACTTCCCCACAAGACAAACATTTTGCCCTAGGGTCAATACTCACAACTTCAAACTCAACATTTGAAAGAGGAGTATCTGCAGCAATGGTCTGAAAAGCTTCTGTTATTGATTGGGGGGTGCCGTGCGACAGACGGCCTAGTGAAAAGACTATCTTACTAATTTTCTTCCCATTAATTTTTGACTTTAAATGGTCTACTTCTTTCTTGACAAGGCTGAATTCATGCATTTTTTCTCAGTTCAACTAAATAAGAAAGGACTTTGAAAATTATTTTTTAAAACTCGAATAATTTAATTTCTGCGTGAGAAAACTTAATTGAGTCTGAATTCTATAACAACTACTAAAAGAAGTCAAGAATTTATTTGTAAATTTCCTTACCTCTTTTTTGTTAAAAGAAGCGGGAAAACTATATCAGAAGCGCAACAGGGAATAATTACAGCCAAAACCATATAAATAAAAACCATACCCGCAACATGTATCCAGCTTGAAAGCCCGAAACTTATAAGATAAAAAATTGAAGCCATACTACTTACTAAAACATGAGCGGAATGCGAAAAGATTGTAGCCTTATTGGTTTTGCTGGGGACAACTAGGCCAGTAAAAATGCCAACGACTACAAATGGCAAAACTATGGCCGGATGTTCTAAAATACAGACATGAAGATGCATTTCTTCACCCAACAAAAGACCCGATATATAAGGAAAATAAATATCACTTATTCCACAAATACCAACTGCTCCAATAAATCCAACAATTATTGCTTTTATCATTTTCTTTTCATACCTCCAAAACATCGCTGTTGTGGCTGTGGCACTAAAAAGCAAGTGCACCGGATGAAAGATATGAAACAGCCCCCTGGCTGGAATAGAAATATCATCAGCACCAAATACCTTAGCGCTATATGTTAGAATACCCAAGATTATCATTCCAATTGCAACGCTAAAAATACTATAAGGAAGGTGTTCTCTTAATTCTTCCAGGGCATGCTTAATATCTCCTTTTGAGCACATCTTATCACTCCTTAAAGCTTAGGTACTTAAACCAGTATTCAAAAAGTTTTTTAGTGGCGATGATATCATTAAGACAGTATCGCGCAATCTTCATAAACTCACCTTCTTTAAACAAATCTTTTACCTGGTACCCGGTAACCTCCCCTTCCTTTGGACTTTCGATTCCAAAGGCCTTACACCACATATGTAAATTAAACTTACGACGTACGGAGCCATAAAAAGTTAGCCTATCCAATAAATCAATATGCATATCAGAAGAGTAACGATTGGGCATTAAGTTTTTGGAGGGCTTGACGCAATTAATAGCTGAACGCACCATAAGAAAGGGACAGTCAAAACCCCTGCCGTTAAAAGTAACTACTTGTTGATACTCTAGGAGTTTCTTCCAGAAAAGCTCTAGCAACTCTTTCTCTCCCGGCGTTGGCACAAATATAGTAGAACCTTCTTTAGAAACTTGAGCTTTCTGATTCGGGCTCTGGTATAAAACAAAACTATTTTCTGAGCTAGCTTCAATTATTCCAATTGCCACAACCTGCGCTGTCTGCGGATAAAAGCTCAAGCTCTCTTTAATCTCTAGCTCCTTATCTTCTGTCTCGGCATATTTTAAGAAAAAATCTTTTGATATCTGATCTAAGGAATCAAAATCACTACCTGCGGTCTCAATATCAATAATTATACCTTTTGCTCTGGTCATTATTCTATCCTCTTAGTAGTCAAAATGATCATAGATTTTTTTTAAAGCTAACGAATCATCTTGATTGACGTCTACTTCATTAAATGCGTCATACTCATTTTCTAAACTCTCAAATTTCTTATAATCAATATATAATTTATCCAAGACTTTTTTCTCATTCACAAATCGCGAAAGCCTATTAAAACTAAAAATCCCGCCTTCCTGGCCCTGATTGTGCATAGATAAAAACAATTTAGTTTTTGCCCTGGTTACGGCAACGTATAATAACCGACGCTCTTCCTCTAAGCTCTCCTGATCTTCTAAAGAATAAGAAACAGGGAGACTACCATCAATTAAAGAAATAATAAATACAGCTTCCCACTCAAGGCCCTTTGCAGAATGAACAGTTGATAAAACAACCGGTCTTTCATCGAGCTTCTTCTGAGAATTAGTCACTATACTTCTCTCGGGTGACTCCAGAACAACAAAATCAACCAAAAATTTTTCCAGGGAATTATATTCAGATGAAGTTTGAATCAATGCCCTTAAGTCTTCACTTCTAATATGATAGTCATCGAATTTAGATTTCATTATGGGAAAATAAAATTCCTTGATTAATCTCAACTGATCAGAAATATCTGTATGTTTATCCTCGATTTTATTAAATAATTTAAGAAGCTTGTTCAATCCCTTGCTTATTTTTTTATCACTCAAAAAATCACGCAAGGCATGCTCTAGCGAACGGTTATTTAGTATTCTCTCAAATATTCTCTCGGCTGTCCTCGGACCAATGCCTTCCAGCAACATAAGTACCCTATTCCAAGCTAACTCGTCAAGCCTGTTGTGTAGTACCTTCACGAAAGAAAGCACATCTTTAACATGGGCGGTCTCGATAAAACGTATGCCGCCATACACAATAAACGGAATGTCCATCCTTGTCAGGGCAATCTGCAAAGGTAAAGAAGTATAATTTGACCGATACAGTACACCGATCGAAGAAAGCTTAACACCTTGATCATATAGTTGTTTTATTTTTTTTGCTACAAAACCGGCTTCCATCTGAGCATCTTTAAAAAAATCTAACTCCGGCACCATACCTTCCCTGTTTACAGTAAATAAAACCTTTGTATATTTTTGCTTTTCACCTTCTATAATTGCATTGGCCACATCCAAAATTGGCTGGGTGCTGCGATAATTATGTTCTAGCTTCAAAATCCTACAATTTGGAAGTCTCTCAGGAAAATCAAACATGTTCTTACAATATGCGCCTCTAAAGCTATATATACTTTGAGTGTCATCGCCAACAGCCATTATATTCTGATGAAATTTCCCTAATAGATATATGATCTCCGCCTGAAGCTTATTTGTATCTTGGAACTCGTCAACCATCACATATTTAAAATTAGACGTGACCTTCTTTAGTATTGAGCCGTTTTCAAGCAAAAACTTTAAATAGAGCAGCATATCGTCATAATCAATAAGCGAGCGGGAAATTTTAAAATCAATATAAGCCTTATGCAGTTCTTCTAGGTCACTCTTTAAATCCAAAAAATGTGGATAGTCTTTTTCCAGTATGGATTTTATATTTTGAGAACGGTTAATTGACATGCTGATAATATTTCTTAATGTTGCTTTTTTGGGGAACCGCAACTTCTTATCCAAAAAGCCCAATTTCGTAGCCAATAGATGAAACGCATCCGCGCTATCTGCTTCATCCATAAAAGAAATATTATTCTTAAAGCCCAAAACTTTTCTGTAATTTTTGATTACTTTATAGGCGAAAGAATGAAATGTCCCACCCTCAACCTGATGACAGAGCCTATTATGACGCGAAGCCCTGTCGAGCATTTCTCTGGCAGCCTTACGAGTGAAAGTAAGAAGAATGATTGATGAAGGATTTACTCCTTTTAGTATTAAATTTAAAACTCGATACTCTATAACCCTGGTCTTACCAGTTCCTGCTCCAGCAACTACTAACAAGGGCCCATCTAATGTATTTACAACTTCACACTGTGATGGATTAAGAATATTCTCAAAATTTATTTTCTTCATCTATTTAAGTAACACGACTCCTAATAAAACAAAACCCAGGCCTATAGATTTTGTCAGGGTGATTTTTTCGTTTAAAAAGATTATGGCTAGAAAAAATGCCACTAAGGGATACATCGCAGCAATGGGCACGACCCTAGACGCTTCTCCTAGCTTTAAATCCCGATAAAAAAATAATTGCGCGACAAAACTGGCTAGAAACCCTCCCGAAATGAGAAATAATACTGTTTTGGAAGAAATTGAACTCAACTCAACTTTTAAGGAAGAGAATTTAAATACCAATAATATTGCCGCCCCAATAATAACCCCAAAACAACGTAAAAATAAACCAGTGTCTGGATGTACCTTGGCCAAGCCTAATTTTTCTAGAATAGGTACTACGCCCCAGATTAAGGCAGATAAAATTGCCCAGAAAAATGCTTCCTTTGACATTTAAGATTTAAAGGTAACTACGGTTTATTTTCTGACGAGCTAGACGGAGGTTTTTGCTGACCTTGCTCAGATTTTTTTTCATCTTCTGGCTTAGTCTCAACAGCAGGTTCCTGTTTATCATCCTGGCTATTTTGATTATTGTCAGCTTTCTCTTTGAGCTTTGGCTGTTCTTTTTTTGCCTCAGCTGCTTCTTTAGCCTTTTTTTTCAGATAATCAGCAGTGGTTTTTAATTTCAAGGCTGCTTGTTTATCTAATTCAACTTTCTCGTCGGTTTTGCCCAAATCTGGCCGCTTTAACTCTGGAATTGAAGGCTCAGAATCAGCACCAAGAACGGCATCAACTTTTTTACTAGCATCTATTTTAGCGCCTGGTTTTTCTTCGATAGGCATTTTATCTACTTTTGCCTCTATCGGCTTTGATTCAACTTGTTTTTTTGCTTTAGCCTCTGCTTCAGGCTCCACAGGCTCCTGCTTTACATTTTCTTCCTTAAGGCTCTCCTCAATCCTAATCTTATTTATGGCCTCTAACTGCTTACTCAACTCATCATATTGGCCTTTAAGGCCATCATGAATCTCTTGTAGAGACTTTAATTTACCCTTTAATTCTTCATTCTCTTTTTTTAGGGGCTCTACGGCCTCTAAGGCCCCTCCGGATTTTTGTTGAATGCCATCTTTTTCTTTCTTAATCTGCTCGATTTCTTTTTTTGCGTCTTCTAATTCTTTCCTTAACTTTTCTTTTTCAGCAGTCTGCTGCCTTAATGATTCTTCCTTTTTATCCAAATTCTCTTTAATCTTACTTAACTCCTTGACCTTTTGGCTAAGCTCGCTATTCAAATTTTTAAGATTATCTAACTCATCTTTTGCCTTGTATAAAAGGTCTTCAACTTCTTGCTTTTCTGCCTTTTCCTTAGCGAGTTCTTCCCGAACCTGTTTTACCATATTTTCCATATTCTCAACAAGCTCGGATTCTTTCGATTGCTTCTTCTTCTGGTCCTTATCTTCTGTGAGTATAAACTTAATAGCCAAATAAGCGCTACCAATTAATAATAATGCCAAAATACTAATTAATATTTGCATAATAATCGTCCCTTTCGATTTAAACTAAATGATAATTTTGCTATAACTTAATTCTATGGATTTTACCAAATCTAATAATAGAGAATTGACGGGAGTGGAAATCCCCATGCTCTGGCCTTGCCTGACTATTGCGCCATTAATAAAATCTATTTCTGTCCTCTTTTTACGCAAGGCATCCTGAAGCATTGAAGATATGTTCTGAGCCGTAGCCTCACAAACGGTCTCTGTCTTCTCTATGGCATCATCGTATGTTAGTTTTATCCTTTTTCTTTTTGCAATCTTCACTGCCTCGCTTACCGCTTGGCCCAATATTCTACGAGTACCCTCATAATCAAGCAACTGGCCATTGCGTAAATGTGTTATTGCTGTTAAGGCATTGATGCCCACATTTATTATTAACTTTGACCATAGGAGCGACCTTATATCTTTTGAAATGCGCGTCTTAAAACCAGCCTTATTTAATATTTCTCTGATATCACGCAAATATGCTGGCGTCTTGCCATCAATTCTCCCTATCGCTGTCTCGCCAAATCCAGCATGCCTGACTTTTCCGCAGCTTACAACATTAGCTCCTTGACTTGTTACCCCTCCAATCACCCTGTCCTGACCTAAAATTTCACTTATAATCTCAACATTACCAACTCCATTTTGTAGAGTCAGAATTAAAGACTTATCTTTCAATGAGGCCTTCAAAGATTTAACTGCTGATTTTGTATCATAAGATTTTACGCAAATTATAAATAAGTCGACGTCTGTTAATTCGCTGGCCTTATCTGTAATCTCTACTTTATTCTTATGACTTCTCCCTTTGCTCTCTAAAGTAATCCCGTTCTTTAAGATAAGTTCAATCCTCTGCTTATTATGATCCAGAAACTTTACTTTTTGGCCAGATTTAATAAGCATTGTCCCAAAAAGAATGCCAATTGCACCAGGACCGACTATAACTATATTCATGCTATTCTTCATTATCATCAATTATAAAAGGAGTGTAAATATCCAAACCGGAAGCTCGCTTCCAGAACTCAAAAAAAGAATCATAATCACCTCTCTCAGCATAGATGATCGCCAGATTCTTTAAAGCTACAGAGTAATAAGGATCTATGGCTACGGCTTTTCTATATTCCTCTTCAGCTTTAGTGCGATCGCCCTTTTGAGCATAGGCCGTACCAAGATTATTATATGCCTGTATATAATTCGGATTAGCGTAAATCGCTTTCGCATACAAAGATATAGCATATTCTATATCGCCTTTTCCCTGGGCCTCCACCGCCTCTTTAAAATATTTAACAGCTTGCTCCTTCATCAGCTGTTCTGCATTCAAAGAAAACAAAAAACTAAAAACAGCAAGAATCCCTATCGCAGCTAAAGCTATCTTTCTCAATTTAACTCTCCTTTGCCGGGTGTAAAGAAACACCACCATTAATTTCTAAATTTATCATATATTAACTTTTTGGTCAAGTACTTCATTTAGCATTTTTAAGGTTTTAAAATTCCTCTCCAGATGAAAATTAAGGAATGAAAAAATAACCTTACTAAGCTGCTTTTCTACAAAAGGTATTATGTTCAACCTTAATGAATCTGACCAATTTGTATTTTGAAAAAAAAGTATAGTAGCTACGGTCCCGGGAAGGATACTTTCGCACTGTGCATCCTTAAATGAACAATCAGAACACAACAATCCGCCAAAACGATTACTGAAAAACGCCTTTTCTTTTATTGCATCTCTGCAAAAAACACAACTCTCTAAATGAGGCTGAAAGCCAGAAAAAGCCAGAGTCTTTAGAGCGAAATTATAGATTAACTTTTGCCCCATAGTAGATTCCTCTAAAGAACATAAGAAATCAACCAGCAGATCATAAATCTCCGGATGCGCATCCTCTTGTGGCATGATCGAATCGATCAATTCCGAAGAAAAACTAGCTAAATAGAATTTATTTAAATCGGCGTTAAAGCTAGTAAAGCTCTTTTTTAAATCGCACTGACTTACCAGGTGAAGCTCGGAAAAACGCTTTTTGTAGAAGAGAATTTCATTTATTGAAAGAAAATCTAAATTTGAAGCAAATTTCTTTGTATCCTTGCGTATGCCTTTAAAAAGACCACTCATCTTTCCGTATTTTTTAGAATAAAAGATGCCGATTTTACTAGTCTCTCTAAAATCTCTCGTCTTTAATACTATAGCCTCATCTCTACAAATCATCTTTTAATTGCAAGTAATCTTCTTAAGTATAGACTCCTGCTTCCTCCACATCCTTGCTTTTTCTGTTTTTCTTAGATCATTAAAACCATAGACGTGCAAGATTCCGTGTATAACGCATCTATAAAGTTCATTATTAATGCTTTCTTTAAAAACAAAGGCATTTGATTTCACAACGCTAGGTGCAATAAACACCTCCGCATAATCATTTTCTAGATTAAAAGAGATGACATCGGTAAAGGAATTTTTTGAAAAGAATTGCCTATTCAGTTTTCTAATTAGGGAATTTTTGACAAAATATAATCTTAGCTCAAGATTTTTGGATTTGGCTGGGCAGCTAATCTTACGAGCTATTTTTTTGATCTTGGCTGGGTTGACTTTGATCTTTTTTTGAAGATTCTTTATTATTATTTTCACCTTTGATATCAGGATATTCCACTCTGCTATGATAAATCGCAGAAAGTATTCGAATAAATGTTTTATCAATTTTGTTTAAATCCTTAAGAGTTAAATCGCACTCATCTAACTGGGCATCGATAAACTTATTGTTAATTATTGTATGCACTACCTCCTCTATGCGTTGAGCATTGGGAGTCTCTAAAGCCCTGCAAGCTGCTTCCACGGAGTCAGCCAAAAGGACAATAGCGGTTTCTTTCGTTTGCGGCTTCGGACCAGTATACCTAAATACCTCCTCTTTAACATCCTCCTTATTCTTGGATTCCTCAAGCGCCCGGCGATAAAAATAGAACACCAGGCTGGTCCCATGGTGCTGCTCAATAAATTGGATTATGGCTGAATTTAATTTATGCTTCTTAGCCAATAGTACCCCATCTTTTACATGATTTATAATTACCAGTTTTGACATGGAAGCCTTTAATTGATCATGCCTTGATAAAGACCGATCCTGATTCTCAGAAAAGTATTCAGGTTTTTCTAATTTGCCTATATCGTGATAATATGCTCCTACCCTGGCAAGTAGCGAGTTGGCATTGATGGACTCGGCAGCAATCTCGGCTAAATTTCCTACTAGTAAACTATGGTGATATGTACCTGGAGCCTCAAGTACTAATCTTTTTAAGAGCGGATGATTAAAATCGGATAATTCCAATAAGCTGACGTTTGTCACAACTTTAAACAGAAACTCAAATATTGGTAAAGCCCCTGCCACGACGAAGGCAGATAATATTCCATTTATACAAGCAGGTATGGCGTTAGGCAAAGATGCCAGAGACATTAAGCCAACTTCCGGCCTATATGAGATAATCGCTAAAGACAAAAACATTAATACGCTTACCAAAAAGCCTGCCTGAATTAATTTATAACGCTGGCGTATTTTATAAACAAAGGATGCCCCGACTAACGAACCTAAAAACATAATGCTCATAAGATAAATGTCGCCTTGAAAAATAAAACCCACTAAAATACTCAAGCTAAAAGAAATAAGCAAAGCCAACTCCAAGCTCGAAAAAAGAATTACTGCAAGCATTGAAATAGCTGGTATTGGAATATAGTATGGCGAGAGAGTCGTATATCTATCTATAAAAATAGCGCAAGCTAACCCAATAACGAACAAGAAACTCAAATGGATTATATTGGTCTTCTTCGGTTTCTTAAACTCAGCTATCTTCAAATAAACAAAAATAGAAATCAAAATAAATGTCAGAATGACATTTATTCCGGCGGCAATAGAAAATAAAATCAAAGCCGATATGCTAAATAAATATAAAAATATCTTACTTAGTATTTTTCTTGCTTGCTTTTTCATATGCCTCAATTATCTCCTGAACTAAACCATGCCTAACCACATCCTCATAGCTGAAGTTAACAAATTTTATCCCCTCTATGTCGCCTAAAATATTCTGTGCTTCCAATAGCCCTAATGGCTTGCCGCCAGGAAGGTCGCTTTGAGTTATATCCCCGGTAATGACAGCCTTGGAATCGAATCCTAATCTAGTTAAAAACATCTTCAACTGTTCAGGCGTACAGTTCTGTGCTTCATCTAGTACAATAAAGGCGTCATTCAAGGTTCTACCCCTCATATAAGCCAGCGGAGCAACCTCTATAATTCCAGTCTCTACATACTTCTCAATCCTTTCCACCTCCATCATGTCATACAGTGCGTCATATAGCGGCCTTAAATAGGGAGATAATTTATCCATCATATCCCCGGGCAGGTAGCCCAAGTTCTCTCCGGCCTCAATCGCGGGACGAGTCAAAATTATCCTTCTGACAATCCCTTTTTTTAACGCTTCAACGGCCATAGCCATAGCCAAATAAGTCTTTCCTGTCCCTGCTGGACCAATGCTAAAAACAATATCAAACTTTTTGATTGCTTCCACATATTCTGTTTGACCTTTTGTGCGAGGGCCGATTGACCTAGATGATGAATAATTAGCAATATGTTCTTCTTTTTTATTTATTTCTCCGTTATTCTTATATTCTTTTAAATAAAAAACTATATCCTTTTTTGAAAGCTCTCTACCACTACGAATTAAACTAAGTAAATAACTAATAAAGTCATCAGCTTTTTCTATTAAGTCTTTATTTTTAGAAGATATTTTTATCCCTTCAGCCCTACTGGAAACATGTATATCGAATGCATCTTGAATAAGGCGCAGATTTTTATCCTGTGGGCCAAATAACTTCTGAGTCTCTTTGCCTGATTGTATGGGAATAATCTTATCCACGAAAAAATCTTACTGAGTTTTACTGCTCGGCCTCTGAACTTTGTCCAAATTCAACCTCAAACACATATGTTTCACGTGTCTTTGCGCCTTCATCTTCTCTTTCAGGGACCACTCCTGAAATATAGCCTCGGTTCCCTTCTGTTTCTCGATCTGGGCGCTCTTTTAGTACGGTGTAACTCTTAACAGTACATCCGGTGCTAACAAATGTTAGCATAAAAAGTACAACCATTAAAAACCGATATTTGAAATTCTGCTTTTTCATAACCATATCCCTCCTTAATGACTTTTTTTCAAACAAGTTCTATTCAGAACCCTCTACGTTAATATTTAGCTCTTTTAATTGCCTATTTTTAACACTGGAAGGTGCATCTGTCATTAGACAAAATGCTTTTTGCGTCTTAGGAAAAGCTATTACATCCCTTATTGTATCACTTCCGGACATTATGGCAAGTAATCTATCTACGCCAAAAGCGATACCGCCATGAGGAGGCGCGCCATATTCAAATGCCTTTAGCAAAAATCCGAATCTTTTGTTTACCTCTTCTTCCTCGAGACTAAGAAGTTTAAGAATTTTGCTCTGCAACTCTTTTTTATGAATCCTGATCGAGCCGCTCCCGATTTCATTGCCGTTTAGAACCAAATCATAAGAAGTAGCCCTGACTTTAGATGGATCGGAATCTAGCAACCCCTCATCCTCTTTCATTGGTGCTGTAAAAGGATGGTGCTCACTATCCCACCTCTCTTCTTCTTCGTTATACTTGAACAAAGGAAAGTCAACGATCCAGACAAAACAAAATTCATCCTTAGACTTCCTTAAATCCGGCTTATCTGATTTAAATTTATCCATAGACTCTTTGTAGGATATTCGCTTAAAAGGGATCGCTAAATCTATTCCTAAAACATCTTTGAAAACCTTTTGCATCAACTTCTCGCTCAATGCAAAAATATCATCCTGATCGCAAAAAGACATCTCTAAATCAATCTGCGTAAATTCAGGCTGCCTGTCGGCACGTAAATCCTCATCTCTAAAACACCGGGCTATTTGAAAATAGCGGTCAAAACCTGCAACCATAAGCAACTGTTTAAAAAGTTGTGGCGATTGAGGAAGCGCAAAGAACTTGCCAGGATTAAGACGCGAAGGAACCAAGTAATCTCTAGCACCTTCAGGAGTTGACTTTGTAAGAATGGGAGTATCAACCTCTAGGAAGTTTTCCTTATCCAAGAATTGCCTTGTGACCTGAAATGCCCGATGACGCAATACCATCTTATCAAACATGCTCTTTCTTCTTAAATCGAGGTAGCGATGTTGTAACCTAATTTCTTCGGTTGGCTCGATATCATCCTCTAATTCAAACGGCGGAGTTAGAGACCTACTTAAAATTTCTAAATTCTTAGCACTTAACTCTACCTGTCCAGTCTTAAGCTTGGGATTCTCTGTTTTCTTGGGGCGCAGATTTACTTCTCCTTCGATGCGCACAACAAATTCGGAACGCAGTTCAGTGGCCAATTTATAGCTGTCCGGGCAAACACTGGGAATGAAAACTACCTGCGTCAGGCCATATCTATCACGCAGGTCGATAAAAATCAATTTTCCGTGATCGCGCCTGCGGAATACCCATCCGCAAAGCGTAACTGTTTTACCTTTATCTTTTTCTGTTAGCTCACCACAAGTTACTGTTCTTAACATAACGCCCCTATTAAAAAATTATCATACAGCTTTACTGGTTAATGTTTTTATATAATCAACTATTTTATTAAATTCTACCTCTTCCTGTTTATTTTGCCTCATGTATTTTAAGATGGCTCTGCCCTTTCCGATTTCGTCCTCTCCTATGATAACTACAAATTCCGCGCCCAGCTTATTTGCTTCTTTTAGCTTTGACTTCAAGGATCCATCTGAATAATCAAAATCGCAACTAATTCCAGCTTTTCTAATACTTCTAGAAAACTCTAATCCTTTTTTTGCGGCCTCTTGACCTAAGGGAATAATATATGTTTGTAGTCGCTCAGGTATTTCTTCCTTAGGACTAGCTAACATTAGGCGCTCTTGGCCAAAGGCAAAACCAACTGCGCCGATCTCCTTATCCGCCAATTCTTTAAAAAGGTAATCGTATCTGCCCCCAGCTCCCAGGGCATCCTGTGAACCCAAGGCAGGATGAGTAACCTCAAATACTACTCCAGAATAATAATCTAGGCCCCGCACTAACTGTTTTTTTATTTCATAGTTTATAGCAAAGTTATTTAACCCCTCCAAAACCAGCTCAAATTGCTCTCTGCAACTCCTGCATAAATGATCACTTCCAAAATCTAAAGTATCTACTACCTTCTTACACTTTTCATTCTTACAATCTAGAACCCTAAAGATATTCTTTGAAAACCTAATCTGGCAATCCAGGCAAAGTTCCTTTTTATGTCTGGATAAGGACTTCTTTAATAAAACCCCAAAATTTTCTTTATCTTTATGGCAACCTAACGAATTTATCTGAAACTTATAATTGGAAATCCCTAATACTTTAAGCAGGCTATCGGCGAGTTCAATAACTTCTATATCTAAGCTAGGATTAGATGAGCCTATGGCTTCGACTCCGATATGATGGAACTGCCTCAATCGCCCTTTCTGAGGACGCTCTGCCCTAAACATTGGCCCGATATAAAACAACTTTCTTAATTTAACTCCAAAATCTAAATTATTTTCCAAATAGGCCCTAGCGATAGAAGCAGTTACTTCCGGCCTCAAAGCAAATTGATCCTTGCCCTGTTTAAAAACAAACATCTGTTTCTTCACTATCTCGGTAGTATCACCCAAGGAGCGCTTAAATAAAGCTAAATTTTCAAATATAGGAGTGCGGATCTCTTGGTAGTTGTAAACAGAAAACAGGTCTCTTGACTTTCGCTCAATATCTTGCCAAGAGCGAATTTCTTGAGGAAGAATGTCTTTAGTGCCTCTGGGGACTTGTACAAACATTTAAAGGTATGAATTATTTGACTATCTTAAAAAGGGCGGGTTCTCTATTTCCCGCCCTCACTGTTCTTAGTTTTTAAATTTAACAATAATATCCTGTCAATTATTTTACCTTATGTTTCATCTCCAATCCCGGCTTAAACACAGCCACTTTTCTGGCAGGTACCGGAACTACCTGGCCTGTCCGCGGGTTCCTTCCTGTGCGGCTACGTCTCTCCTTAACTTTAAAGACGCCAAAATTACGCAGTTCAACCTTTTCCCCGCGCACTAGGCTATCTACAATAGCGTCGAAAGTCTTCTGGACAACTTTCTTCACATCTATTTGCTTAATATTAGTTTCATCCGAAATCCTTAAGACAATATCTTTTTTTGTCATACTCACACCTCCTATAACATTTCAAAATAACTTCTTGGACGGAACTAAATCTATTTATCTATGCAAATAATTAATTGTGGGCAAATTTATATAACTAAAGTAGCATGAATTAGTTATGATGTCAAGATAAATCAAATTACAGTAATGCAAGGATTATTTCGCACTTTCGTATTGAAGCATTCCCTTAGATTGT
>CAZFPS010000012.1:0-30311 GCA_964520705.1 uncultured Planctomycetia bacterium
TCCACCTTACCGATTGGGCTCTCTATAACCTGCCATTCATTTTGCGATTGAACCTATGCACAAATAGGCTCTCTTGTTTTATTGGTTTGATATCTACTCTTAAATTCTTCTGCTAGCGCTCTTTTTATTGCCTCAAAGTCTATTTCTTGCCCTAATACCTTATTTATCGAGGTCATTTTAACATCCAAGCCGCAGGGCTTTATCTTATCAAAATATCCGAGATCAGTGCAGATATTTAGGGCAAAACCATGCATACTTACCCACCTGTCTACGCCTATACCAATTGAGGCGATCTTGTCATTGCCTACCCATACCCCGCGAAAACCTTCCCTGGTATAGCCCTTTATCCCGAATCTATCTATAGCACTAATAAGCGCATCTTCAATCACTCCTAGAAATCGAACTAAGTCCCTATCAAAACCTCTTAAGTCAAATATCAAATATCCTACTAATTGACCTGGACCATGATAAGTAATATCCCCACCCCTATTTACTCCCACCATAAAATCAACACTACTATCTTTAACTATACCTTTATCAAATATATTAACTAGATTGACCTGACGCGGCAAAGTTACTGTGTGAGGATGTTCGCACAAAAACAAAGTATTAGAACACCGCCCTTGTCTTACTTTTTCCTGGGTCTGAATTTGCTCTTGGAAGGAATCTTTAAAAGAAATCTTACCTAGGTCAATTACGGACAGATTCATTAAGCCTGGATAGTTTCTGTGAAGATCTCTGAGATACTCGGATGGGCAAAGATTAAATCGCCTAAGTCTTTTATGGTAAGCTTTTGCTTTATGGCGATGGTTAAAGTATTAACCAATTCTGTGGCTAAGGGCCCGATAATGCCAGCACCAATAATTGTATCGCTGTCCTTGTCTATAATCAATTTAAGATAGCCTTCAGTCTGTTTAAAGATATGAGCCATACCTACAGATGAAAAAGGCTTCTTTAAAACTTTGAAATTTCTGGATTCCTTTTTAGCCGTCTGTTCATTAATTCCAACCTGAGCAAGCTCCGGACTGGTGAATACAGAGCTGGGTACTGCCGAATAATCGACTTCTCGTTTCTCACTAAACATATTGCACACTGCCAGCTTTGCTTCGTAGCTGGCTACATGGGCGAGTTGCAGGCTTCCGATGCAATCTCCGGCTGCGAATATACTAGGGATTGAGGATTTCAACGTGTTGTCTACTTTTACAAAACCCTCTTTGGTTATCTCTATACCTAGACTAGTATCAAATAAATCCTGGGTATTCACACTTCTGCCCACGCAGAGTAAAACCTTATCAAATTCACTCAAATCTTTACCTTTAATATCATAGCTGGTATTTACAGCAATCCCTGACTTTTTGAATAACTGTTCGATTTTCTTAGATATATCCCTATCAAACATAAACACTAGCCTATCCATAATCTCAGCTATGGTTACCTTTACCCCAAGCTTATTTAAGGCACAGGCAAATTCACAGCCAATAACTCCGCCTCCGATAACTAAAAGATTCTTTGGTAGAGAATTTAATTTCAAGATATCGTCATTAGAGAGTATACGTTTCTGATCGAACTTTAAGAAAGGTAGGTCTTTGGGGCTTGAGCCGACTGCAACCAAAATATACTTTGCTTCGATTTCTCTACTTTCCTGTTTAATAGCTACCTTGGTACCAGACACAATCTTTGCCGAGCCTTTCATTAAGTCAACCTTCTGAGACTTAAGAAGAAATTCTATGCCGCTTTTAAGCTTAACTATTGTCTTGGATCTCTCTTTTTGAAATACAGATAGATCCTTAGAATTACCTTTGGCAAAGTGCGTTAAAACTTTGGTGGGTATGCAACCGCGATTAAGGCATGTTCCACCAATCTCATCTCTTTCAATTAGACAAACACTCTTGCCCAATTTTCTTGCTTCCAGGGCCGCATTAAAACCTGCCCAACCTGCGCCTATAATAATTAAATCATACATGGCCATGCTACTGATTCTTATAGATAAGCTCTATACTCTTTTTTATAGAGCTTGCCGACTGAGCTAATAGCTCTTTTTCATGCCTATTTAAATCCAGCTCAACGATTTCTTTTATTCCGGCTTTGCCTATTTTAGTTGGAACACCAATACATACTTTATCAACTCCATACTCGCCTTCTAAATAAGCAGAAACTGGTACAGTCTCTTTGCTATTATTTTTTATTGCCAAACAAATCTCCAAAATAGCTGCGCTGGGTGCAAAATAAGCGCTTCCTGAATCATATAAAGAAACGATTTCAGCGCCTCTCTTCTTGGTAGAATTAACCAACTCTTCAACTTCTTCTTTTTTTAAGATTGAATCTAAAGACTTCTTGCAAATAGTACTAAATCTAGGCAGTGGCAACATCGTCTCACCATGACTACCAATAACCAGTGCTTTCACTTCGTTACTTGGAGCCTTAAGCTTTTTGCTGATTAAATTGTTAAAACGTGAAGTGTCTAGACCAGAACCCATTCCGAAAACCTTCTTTTTATTAAACCCTGTCTCTTTCAATAATACATAAGTCATAACATCCACAGGATTACAAACTGCGATAACTATAGAGCCTGAGGCCAACTTCTTTATATGCCTTGAAATCATCTCTACAATATCATAATTTTTCTTAAGCAAGTCCTCCCTGGTCATGCCTGGTTTTCTAGCTAAACCAGCGGTAACCACTACAATATCCGAATCCTTAATTCTTGAGAAATCTTCCGTTCCCTCTATCGTACTAGTATGCCTAGCTATAGAACGGGCATCATCTAAATCAAATGCTTTTGCTTTTGCTAAGTTTTTTACAATGTCTACTAAAACAACATCGGCGATGCCTTGTTCTAATATGCGCATCGCCGTAAGTCCGCCAACATTGCCAGCGCCAATTATGGATATCTTCATTTTAAATGAGCGCATCACTTAGCGAACGAAGTGAAGCTAAGTTATTTGCGCGAATTAAACCCCACACCCAGCATGTTATTTTAGAGATTCTTTCAAGCGACTTTTGAGTGCGGTTAAAGCTTGTGCATAGTTTTTTAGTCGCCTCTCTCTGTTGCGGGCATCGGGCTCTGATTTATATGCTTCGTAATAGACTAATCCGTATTTCTGTTTTTTATTATGCTTTTCAATGCGTCTTCCTAAATTATTCGTAAAACCATAATAGAAACTCTTTGTCTTTGTGTTCTTTAAAATATACACATAATACATTGCTGGGCGTGGGGTCAAATTCAGCCGGCAAACTTATGTTCACTTTGTTCCATAAGCTTGGGCTTCATTTGACCTCTTTGATTATCGCATCGGCCATCTGCGCAGTTCCCGCAGCGGATGGATCATTTCTGTCTTTCTTTAAATCGTAAGTTACGTTTTTGCCTTCTTTTATAACCTTATGTAAAGCGACTTCTAGTCTATCCGCGGCTTTGCTCTCATTTATATGGTGAAGCATCAATATTCCACTTTGAATGGTAGCAGTGGGATTGACCTTATTTTGTCCCTTGTACTTTGGCGCCGAACCATGAACTGGTTCAAATAAAGCATAGTCATTGCCGATATTTGCTCCAGGTGCGATACCTAATCCGCCAATTAAACCAGCGCACAAATCAGAGATTATATCACCATAAAGATTTGGCAGAACTAAAACATCGTAGTTATACGGCCTAAGTACAAGCTGCATGCATAAATTATCAACAATCGCCTCATCAAAAATAATTTTTCCTTCATATTTCTTTGCGATCTCTCTACCTATCTTCAAAAATAGCCCATCGGTGTACTTCATGATATTTGCCTTATGCACAATGGTAACTTTTTTTCTATTATTCTTAATCGCATACTGGAATGCAAAATTAATTATTCTTTTAGAAGCGAACTCTGAAATCGGCTTAATGGAGATGCCGGAATCCTCTCTGACTTTCCTCTGACTTAATTTATTTATTAATGAAATTATCTCTCTTGCATCTTTAGTGTCTTTTTCAAATTCTACCCCTGCATACAAATCTTCGCTGTTTTCTCGTATTACGACTAAATCAATATTTTTATAATGACAATTGATAACCCCCTCTATAGATTTTGACGGCCGAATACAGGCAAACAGATCAAGATTTTGACGCATGGCTACGTTTACAGAACGAAACCCTGAAGCGATAGGAGTGACTATCGGACCTTTTAAAGCTACCTTATTCTTTCTTATGGAAGCTAATATCTCATCGGGTAAAGGAGTTCCGAATTTCTTAATCGCCTCTTCTCCAGCGATAAACTCCTCCCAGTTAATCTTTACTCCCGTGGCCTCAATACATCTTTTTGTGGCTAAAACAACCTCTGGGCCTATGCCGTCTCCTGGTATCAAGGTAATCTTATGTGTCATAATTTTATCCTACAGCTTAATTGTACCATGTTTTTTAAAATGCTTAACCAATCCGCCATCAGAGAGCAATTTTACCATTACGGGAGGCAAAGGCAATACTTTTACTTGATAGTCTTGAGTAATATTTTTTAAAACACCTTTTTCTAAATCCATACTCAACTGGTCCTGGTCCATAACATTAGATGTATCTGCCTCAATTAGGGGCAGACCAATATTTATAGCATTTCGATAGAATATTCTGGCAAAACTCTTGGCCACTACACAAACAATACCAGCCTCTTTTATAACTATAGGGGCCTGCTCTCTAGATGAACCCATACCAAAATTCTTGCCACCCACAAGTATCGACTGGCCATGTTTTAGCTTGTTATAAAAATTAGGATCCACATCCTCTAGGATATGCTTAGACAGCTCCTTCATATCTGAGATTGAGAATTTATACCGGCCAGAAATTATCAGATCGGTATTTATATCATCTCCTAAAAGATATGAAATTCCTTTCAAGATCATAGAGACTTAAACTCCTCAGGATTCTTAACTTTGGCCATGGCTGTCTCTAGAGAAATAATTCCATCCTTATAGAGTTTCTTTAAGCACTTATCCATAGTATGCATACCGAATTGGCTACCGGTCTGCATTAAGGTGGGAATCTGCTCGATTTCTTGTTCTCTGATTAAATTTCTTATACCGGGTGTGGCGATCATGATTTCAGTAGCCAATACTCTTCCTTTGCCATCAGCTCGTGGTAAAAGCAGCTGAGAACAAACACCCTGCAAACAATCTGAAAGCTGTAACTTAACTTGTTGCTGCTGGCTAGGAGGGAATACATCGATAATCCTCTCAACGGTCTGCGGCGCATTAGGCGTATGTAGCGTAGCTAAAACCAGATGTCCAGTCTCAGCTGCAGTCAGAGTAGTAGAAATTGTCTCTAAATCACGCATCTCACCAACCATTATCATATCAGGATCTTGTCTTAAGCAATGCCTTAAGGCCTCTGCAAAAGACCTAGTATCAGAATAAACTTCTCTCTGCTTAATTACTGATTTCTTATTATAGTGCAGATATTCAATAGGATCTTCAACGGAAACTATAATACCATCTTTTTCACTATTAATTAAATCTATCATTGCAGCCATGGTCGTGCTCTTACCAACGCCTGTAGGCCCGGTAACTAAGACTAAGCCGTTTGGCTTTCTGGAAAGATCGGCCATTATTCTAGATAACCCCAACTCCTCCATCGAAGGGATCAAAAGAGGAATTCTGCGAAAAGCGGCCTCAACACTTCCTCTTTGAATATGCACATTCATTCTAAATCTATCCAGACCAGGAAGGGCTAAGGATAAATCTAACTCCCAGTCCTGCTCAAATTTTTCTTTCTGATCATTGGATAATACTGAGTATATGAGTCTCTTTGTATCATCACGGGAAAGCTTTGGGAAATCGCTAACTATAATTTTACCATCAACTCTAACCAAAGGCGGCATATTCTCTGTCAAATGCAGATCGGACGCTTTCTTATCGATTGTAAACATTAGCATATCTCTTAATTCCATAACTCAGCTCCTTTTTTTAATGAGCGTACAATTTACGGCACGGAAGTAAACGTAAATTGCTAGCGCGAATTAACCCAGCACTAATTTCATAGCTGAGTTTTAGTTAAATAAAACTTTCTAATTTAATATAATCTTTCCAATTTCCTATCAGCACAATTAGCAAAATTAGTGCTGAGTAAGTTCAGACAACAACTTATGTCGTCTTTTGACTCCTTAAGTTGTATCTTCACTTGATTTTCTAGGATCAGTAATCTTTCCCTTTAATGCCGAGGCAGCAACGGTTGCAGGCGAACCCAAATAAATAAACGCATTGGGATTACCCATCCGCCCCTTAAAATTTCTATTGGCAGTAGATATTACCACCTCTTTATCTGCCGGAACTCCTTGGTGGGTACCTACACAAGGACCACAACCAGGGTTCAAAACCGAGGCACCTGCCTCAATGAATATTTTAACCAATCCTTTGCTAAGTGCAAGCAAATAAATATCTTTTGATGCGGGTGCGATTAAAAAGCGTACTCCGGGATTTACCCTCTTTCCTTTTATGATTTTTGCTGCAATTTGTAAATCCTCTAATCTACCATTGGTGCAAGTACCTAAATATGCCTGATTTATGCCCAGGCCTTCTACCTCTTCTATGCTGCATACATTGTCAACAGTATGCGGCTTAGCTATTTGAGGAGAAATCTTTGAAATATCATACTCTTTTATAATGGCGTAATGAGCATGTTTATCTGCAAATTCTGGCTTAAACTTTACTTTAGACCTCTTCTTTAAAAAACTATAAACTTTTTCATCCGGCTCCATCACGCCGAACTTTGCGCCTAGCTCAACAGCCATATTGCAAATTGTGAATCTTTGATCCAGACTTAAACTCTTCGCCACAGGCCCAGAAAACTCTATAGATCTATAGGTTGCGCCGTCTGCTCTTAAATCTTTTATTATATATAAGATTATATCTTTTGCAGAGACGCCCTTTGGAACTTTACCCTTTATGATTACTTTGATACTTTCAGGCACTCTGAACCAATTCTGACCACAAGCTAAAGCAATTGCCAGATCAGTAGAACCTACTCCTGTGGAAAGCACCCCTAAGGCTCCATACGTACAAGTATGAGAATCCGCTCCCAGTACTAAGTAACCTGGCAAGACATGGCCATTCTCTGGAATTACCTGATGGCAAACACCGCAGTTGATATCATAGAGGCTTAAGTCTAATCTCTTTGTAAAGTCTCTGAGTTTCTTATGGATTGCTGCGACGCCTTGATTAGGCGAGGGAGAGTTATGGTCTATAACAATTGCAAATTTATTTTTATTAAAGACCTTTTTTCTGCCGAGCTGATTAAATCTATCTATTATAATACCGCTGGTACCATCCTGGCCGAAGCAAAAATCAATTTTGCATATCGCAAAATCTCCTGCCCTTAAATCTTTGCCAGCATGTCTGGAGAGGATCTTTTCTGCAATTGTTTTCGCTGCCATAAATGATATTCTTCAACCTAATGCTATTTATAATTGTGTTAGCTTTTCAGTCTTGAGTTTAATGAGAAATAGTTCTAGTCGCTGGAGGCCTTTTTTTATCTCATCCTTAGAAGTCGCAAAGCTAATACGTATCCAAGAATTACACCCAAAGGGACTACCGGGTATGACGGCTACGTATGACTCCTCAAGCAGCCTTTTTGCAAAATCAAAAGAGCCTAATTTAGTCTTAGCTATATTAACAAAGATATAAAACGAACCTTGAGGTTTAATATAGCTAACAAATTCTTTTAGCTTCTCATCAAGGTATTGAATGATAAAATCTCTTCTCTCTTGGAACTTAACCTTTATGGAAGAATAATAATCTGAATCCATATCTAAGGCTACTAACGCTGCTTTTTGGCTTATCGAGACTGGGCAGGATGTAGAGTGGTCCTGTATCTTTTTAACCGCATCTACTATTTCTTGAGGACCGGCAAAATAGCCAATTCTCCAGCCAGTCATTGAAAACGACTTGGACATTCCATTCACTGTTATTGTTAAATCGTATATGTCTTTATTCAATGACGCTAAAGACACATGCTCTAAACCATCAAATATTATCTTTTCATATATCTCATCACTGATCACTAAAATCTTGTTAGCGACACATACATTAGCAATCTTCTGTAATTCTTGCTTAGAGTATACTATACCAGCTGGATTAGAAGGACTATTCAATATAAGCAGCTTTGTTGAGGAATTAATCTTTTTCTTCAACTTTTCAACATCTATCTTGTAGCCGCCTTTTTGATTAGTCTCCAAGACCACCGGCTTACCCTGCGCCAGCTTAACCATCTCTGTATAGCTTACCCAATAAGGAGTCGGAATAATCACCTGATCTCCTTTATTTACTAAGGCTTGAATTAAATTAAAGAGGCTATGTTTGGCCCCGCAAGAAACAACTATCTGCTCAGGCGAATAGTCAAGTCCATTTTCATCCTTAAGTTTTTTTACGATCCTAGACTTTAGTTCGGGTATACCAATTGAAGGAGTATACTTAGTAAAGCCATCATTGATGGCTTTGATTGCGGCGTCCTTTATTGGCTGGGGGGTATCAAAATCTGGTTCACCGGCAGCAAAATTTACTACATCGATTCCAGATTTTCGCATGCTTTTAGCACGGCTGGTAATTTGGAGGGTTGCGGAAGGGCTTACTGCTTGAGCTCTGGTAGATATCTCCATCTATAAAATATTTTATTTAGAATTCTTTTTCTTAAATAGACCTTTGAATCCGCCAAATAGTTTCTTGGGTTTCTTTTCCTCTGGTTTCTTCTGTTCCTCTTTCTGAACAGGAGGCTGTGGCTCTGATTTGACAACCTCTGGCTTCTCTTTTATCTCCTGCTTGACTGGTTTTACTTTCTTTTGTTCTTTCTTCTCTATTGTTTCAGGTTTTATTTGCGTAGCTTGTTCTTTTTTAACAACATCAGGTTCCTTTATCTTTAGTTCATCTATTTTGGTACTCTTTTCTTCCTTAATCTTCTTTTCTGCCTTTTTGTCCTTATAGTTCTCGGTTAATTCGAATATGACTAATTGAGCGTTATCGCCTCTCCGGTAACGATAAGGGATGATTCTCGTATATCCTCCTACCCTATTAGAAAAAACTGGAGCGATTTGGTCAAATAGCTTCTGGACCAATTTATGGTCACAAAGTATTGAAAACGCCCTGCGCTTAGCAGAAAGTGTATTTTTCTTACCCAGGGTAATCGTCTTCGCAACTAATTTACGCGCACTCTTTGCCTTGGCCTTAGTTGTTATAATCCTTTGTCTTTCTAATAGTGAAATCGTAATGCTCTTTAATGTAGCTTTACGATAGCTTGAAAAACGCCCGAAACTATCTGTCTTTACTTTGTGTCTCATATCAGCTCTCTAGAATATTATTAAACTACTTATCTTTTTTTAATTTCTTGGCATCAAACTGCATCCCTAAAGATAGGTTCATACCGGCAATCAATTCTTTTATTTCGGTTAACGACTTCTTTCCGAAATTCCTGAATCCCAGCATGTCCGATTCGGTCTTTTTTACCAATTCAGCGATTGTCTTAATATTGGCATCTCTTAGGCAATTTGAGCTCCTCACAGATAACTCTAATTCAGAAATCGGAAGCCTGAGCTTTTCGTAAAGCGCTTCTTCCTGCGGTGACATCTCTTCTTCCTCTTCATAATCTTCAGGCAATTGCCCTAAATTCATGAAGATATCCAGGTGTCTTTGGTAGATATTAGCTGCATAGAGCATGGCATCTTTAGGATCTATAGCTCCATTAGTTTCCACTTCCAAAATCAACTTATCATAATCGGTGCGTTGACCTACGCGAGTATTTTCAACATGGAAGCTTACTTTCTTAACCGGAGAAAATACTGAATCTATAGGAACTACGCCTATGGGGTGGTCTTCTTTTTTGTTCTGCTCCGCGGAAACAAAACCTCTACCACGACCAACCTCCATCTCCATATTTATCTTTCTGTCCTTAGTTATAGTAAAAAGATAAAGGTCCGGATTTAAAACTTCCACAGTTTCATCAGTAATAATATCGCGAGCGGTAACATCTCCCTGTTTGTTCTTTTTAATATAAATGGCCTTTGAAGCACGAGAATGCAGACGCAAAACTAAATTCTTTACATTTAATACTACGTCCGTAATATCCTCCGTTACGTTATCTAACGAAGAAAATTCGTGCAAGACTCCATCTATCCTTATAGACGTAACCGCGCTTCCCTCGATAGAAGATAATAGAACCCTTCTTAAAGAATTACCTAAAGTAACTCCGAATCCTCTCTCGAATGGCTCTGCTATAAACTTCGCATATGTAAGAGTGTGTGTCGACTCTTCACACTCAAGACGCTTGGGAAGCTGAAAATCTCTCCACTTTATTCCCATCTTTACCTCCAATGAGTAATTGCTTTCAAATAATCTTAACGAACAAAAAAACTTACTTCGAGTACAACTCTACTATCAACTGTTCCTTTATAAATACAGCTATATCGCTTCGTTCCGGTAATCTCTGAATCTTAGCTTTTAAATTATCTACGTCTACTTCCAGCCATTCCGGAACAGTTCTAGCCTTAGAAATCTCAATATTCTCTTTTATATTTTTATGTACATTTTCTTTATTCTTTAGAGTAATAATCTCTTCTTTACCGATAGAATATGAAGGAATATTAACTCTTTTATTATCTACAAGAATCATGCCGTGGCGCACAATCTGTCTAGCTTGAGTACGAGAAACTGCAAAGCCACAACGAAATATTGTGTTATCGAGCCTACGTTCTAGTTGTTGTAACAACTGCTCACCAGTAACGCCTTTAACTCTGGAGGCAATAGCAAAGTATCTACGGAATTGTTTCTCTAAAATACCGTACATACGCTTTACTTTCTGCTTTTCTCTCAACTGTAATCCATAATTAGAAAGTTTTATTCTTCTGGTCTTACCATGTTGACCAGGAGAATAAGCTCTTCGCACAAAAGCACATTTATCAGTATTGCAGCGAGCGCCTTTTAAAAATAGCTTTGTTCCCTCGCTACGGCATAATCTGCAAGATGGACCTGTATATCTAGCCATTAACTTACACCCTCCTTCTTTTAGGTGCACGACAACCGTTGTGCGGTATCGGAGTAACGTCTTTGATCAATTTAACCGCCAATCCAGCGGCCTGAATCGCACGTATCGCTGATTCTCTACCTGAGCCAGGACCCTTTACTCTCACCTCAACTGACTGCATACCTAAATCCTTTGCTTTCCTTGCGGCATCAGTGGCTGCAATCTGAGCTGCGAACGGAGTAGAGCGTTTGGAACCACTAAAACCCACAACTCCCGGAGAAGACCAAGCGATAACGTTACCATTCATGTCAGTAATTGAAATTACGGTATTATTAAATGTTGCAAGTATATGAACTATTCCACTAGCAATATTAGCGTATACCTTTTTCTTTTTCGATTTACCCTTCTTTACCATATCTTCCTTTCAGTAAAACTACTTAGTCACTACTGCTTTTTTAATAATTCCTACGTTTCTCTTTGGGCCCTTACGAGTTCTAGCATTTGTCTTTGTACGCTGACCTCTTGCAGGAAGGCCTCTCTTATGCCTTAGGCCTCTGTAGCTGCCTATCTCCATAAGCCTTTTGATATTTGCCGAAACTGCCCTTCTTAGATCGCCTTCAAACGTCCTTTCGCTCTTTTGGATAGCCGTAGTAATGCGAGCAACTTCTTCCTCTTTCAAATCCTTAGCTCTCCTTGAAGGCTCAACATTTGCCTCTTTAAGTATCTCTAAAGAAACTTTAGGACCTATACCATATAAATAAGTCAAAGATACATCTATTCTTTTTTCATTCGGAATATCTACACCTAATATTCTTGGCATAATCTTAAACCCCTTTTAAACTAACCTTGCCTTTGTTTGTGTTTAGGATTAGAGCAAAGCACTCTAATCACTCTCTTTCTTTTTATTATCTTGCAACTTCCGCACAATTTCTTTACTGATGATTTTACTTTCACTTTTTATTCCTCTTTATTTAGATCTATAGGTTATTCTACCTCTGGTCAAATCATAAGGGGATAGTTCCATTTTTACCTTATCTCCCGGTATGATTCTTATAAAATGCATTCTCATCTTTCCCGAAACATGAGCTAAGACTCTATGTCCATTATCCAACTCTACTCTGAACATTGCGTTCGGCAATGTCTCTATTATTGTACCTTCAACTTCTATCGGTTCTTCTTTTGCCATAAGCTATTTTTAGCTATTTTTGTGTTTATTGTGTCAAGATTACTGGTCCATTTTCTAAGACTGCAACCGTGTGTTCAAAATGACAAGAAAGCGATTTGTCCTTTGTTACAGCAGTCCAGCCATTTTCTAAGACTTCTACCTCCCAAGTGCCTATGTTCACCATAGGTTCAATGGCGAAGACCATTCCTAGAGAAATTTTTTCGCCTGTGTTTGGCCTACCGAAATTTGGAATTTGCGGCTCTTCATGCAATTCTTTTCCAATACCGTGACCTACAAACTCTCTTACCACCGAGAAGCCAGAAGCTTCGACTTGGGACTGTACTGCGTGAGAAATATCAAATATATGTTTACCTATTTTCGACTGCTTAACGCCCCTACTCAGGGCTTCTTGCGTAACACTTATCAATTTCTTTACCTGAGGCTTTATTTTTCCCACTGGTTGCGTGAAAGCCATATCGGCATAGTAACCGTCAAGTTTTATGCCTAAATCGATGCTTAAAATATCCCCATCGGACAATTTGCGGTCACCAGGAATCCCGTGAACAACTTCCTCATTTACAGAAGTACAGATATTAGCCGGATAGCCACGATAACCCTTAAAGGCCGAAACGACATTAAAGCGCACAAACTCTTTCTCAGCTAACTTGTCTAGATCGCCAGTAGTAATTCCGGATTTAACTTGCTTCTTTAGCGTATTGGAAATTTTTGCCAGGATTTTTCCAGCATGACCAATCTTCTTTATTTCTTCCTTGGTCTTTATTCCAATCACTTGCTTAATTGTTTTAAATCGGAATTATCACCTAAGATAATTTTCAAAGAATCAAAAACGACTTCCGGACTATAATCTCCATCGACCTTCTTAAGCTTACTTTCTTTTGAATAGTAATCTAATACCGGAGTACTCTGTTTCAAATAAACGTTTAATCTATTAAGAATAGTTTCTTCCTTATCGTCTTCTCTTTGGTAAAGGTCGATATTGCAATCGTCACAGATGTTATCTTTCTTGGGCGGCATGTTAACAGTATGGTAAATCCTACCGCACTTCTTGCACAACCACCTTCCGGAAAGCCTTTTTACTATTACATCCTTACTAGTTTCAATGTATACAGCCAAATCTATCTCTGAGCCTATTTCCTTTATAATGCTGCTAAAGGCCTCGGCCTGCGGGATGCTTCGCGGGTAACCATCTAAAATAAAACCATTTTTTGCATCTGACTTACGCACGCGGTCAGACATCATGTCGGTTACCAATTCATCCGGAACCAACTCTCCCGTATTCATATAGGACTTGGCCTTTTGACCTAATCCCGTATCCTGTTTCACATTCTCACGAAGAATATCTCCAGTGGAAACGTGCGGAATTTTTAAATAACCACTAAGGAGTTTTGCCTGTGTCCCCTTTCCAGCACCAGGCGGTCCGAATAAAACAACAATCATCTGCGACCTTTAATTTTGCCGGATTTCATAAAACCTTCATAGTGCCGCATCAAAAGATGAGATTCCATCTGCCTTATCGTATCCAGCATGACACCAACAATAATAAGAATGCCCGTGCCTCCAAAAAAGGACGCAACCAAATAGGGTATCTTGAGCCAAGCCATTATAAAATCAGGAAATATCGCAATTGAAGCAATGAACACAGCACCCGCTAGGGTAATTCTAGTCATGATGTAATCGAGATGCTCTGCAGTATTTATGCCAGGTCTAATCCCAGGAATAAATCCACCATACTTCTTCATATTCTCTGCGATGTCATCCGGGTTAAAAACAATGGCAGTATAAAAATAACAAAAGAAAATTATCAAAAGAGCATAAACTAATGTATATAAGAATTGACCTCTTACTAAAGACTGGGCAATCTTCTGAAACCCTGCATTGGGAACAAAAGAGGCAATTGTCGCCGGAAACAGAATTAAAGACTGAGCAAAGATAATCGCGATAACTCCAGATTGATCAACTTTAAGCGGCAAATACGTACTCTGCCCCCCGTATATCTTTCTGCCTACGATTCTTCGGGCGTATTGAACAGGTATCTTTCTCTGGGCCTGAGTCACTAAAGTAACTGCTAAAACAACTCCTACTAACAACACCGCCATAATAGCAATTTTATAAGGCTCAAGCGTCCTCTTTGCCGGAGAAAACGGTGAAAGCAAGACATAAAGCTGATAACCGGCGGCAGGCATTCTAGAAATAATCCCAGCGGTAATAACTAATGATATGCCATTACCTATTCCGTGCTCCTGTATCTGCTCGCCCAGCCACATTATAAAGATTGTACCTGTGGTAAGCGTAAGAACTGTGATTAATCTAAAACCCCAACCAGGGTGAGTGATTATTTGTAAGCCCTCAAATCGCGCGGGATTCTCTAACCACAATGCAATAAAGAACGACTGCACAAATGCGAGTCCAACAGTTCCGTATCTAGTATATTGATTTATTTTCTGATGGCCTGTTTTTCCTTCCTTGGCTATTTTCTCTAATGCTGGTATCACAGCGGTAAGCAACTGCAGAATAATAGAACAGGAAATATACGGCATTATACCAAGCGCAAAGATTGTCATCCTGTTCATTGCGCCACCAGAAAACATATTCATTATTCCAAAGAGCGTACCACCTTGCGTCTGGGCGATTCTATTAAAGAATTCACTCAACGCTGAACCATCTATTCCAGGTGTAGGGATATAACAGCCGGCACGGTAAATAACCAACATCCCTAAAGTAAATAAGATCTTTTTTCTTAAATCAGGGATCTTAAATGAATTGATAAATGCAGCTAACATATATTCTTTTCGGAGCTTAAATCAACTCTAAGGTTGACCCAGATTCCTCTATTTTCTGCTTTACCGATTTAGAAACCTTATTTACTTTTATAGTGAGAATTTTATTCAATTTTCCGTCGCCAAGAATCTTCACCAAACCATTCCCATCCTTAACCAAACCCTCTTCTTTTAAACTTAAAGCCGTTACTGTTGAACCTTTTGAGAAACGATTCAGCAGCTCAAGGTTTACTATCTGATGATCTGCTCTTACGTGAGCTCTAAATCCTCTTTTAGGTACGCGACGGACTAAAGGCATAGAACCACCTTCCAAACCTGGCCTAAAATCTCTACCCGCTCGTTGCCCCTGTCCCCCGTGGCCGCGAGTAGAAGTCTTACCATGACCCGAACCACTTCCTCTACCTACGTATTTTTTCTTTTTATTGCAACCTTTCGGTGCTTTTATATCAGTTAAATACATATCAACCTTCTGCGTTTTCTTCCTTTATGCCTTCTATATCTTTATCAATTTGATATAATTTATTTCTTCCCTCTAATCTTACGCTTCTCAAGCCTTCAATTGTAGCCTTGATAACATTGAGCGGATTACGGGACTTTAGGCATTTAGTAAGTATATCTTTGATTCCTACTGATTCACAAACTGCACGCACAGGGCCAGCGGCGATAACGCCCGTTCCCGGAGTTGCAGGCTTAAGCAGAACCTTTGCCCCACAATAAACACCAATTATCTCATGAGGGATAGTATCACCCTTCATAGTGATAGGAGCCATAGCCTTCTTAGATTTAGTCACTCCCTTTCTGATAGCACCCGCAACATCATTGGCCTTTCCTAAAGCCATACCTACTTTTCCCTTTGTATCTCCAGTCACTACTAAGGCAGAAAAAGACATCTTCTTGCCACCCTTTGTAACTTTAGTTACTCTGTTAATACTTACAACCTTTTCTACTATATCCGGTGTTTCTTGTTGAGATTGTCTAGGATTATTTCTTTTCATGACCTTAAAACTTTAATCCCCCTTTTCTTAAAGCCTCTGCTAGCGCTTTTACTCTTCCATGATATAGATAACCGCCCCTATCGAATACTATGCTCTCAATCTTCTTCTCTTTTGCCTTCTCAGCTACTATCTCTCCTAATAGCACTGCCGCTTTCACGTTGCCGCCATATTTAACCTTCTCCTTAAACTCCTTGTTCATTGTTGAAGTAGAAACTAAGATTGAATTAGCGTCATCGTCAACCAACTGGACGAATAAATTCTTCAAACTCCTATAGACGCTTAAACGTGGCTTGTTTTTTGTGCCAGAAATCTTTTTTCTGATTCTCAGGTGCCTTCTTACTAATTGCGGGATATTCTTTTTCATGGTTATTATCTTTACTTGGTAACAGCTTTACCTATTTTCTTTCTCACGTATTCATCTTTATAACGGATGCCTTTACCCTTATATGGTTCCGGAGGCATAATGGCGCGTATTTCAGCTGCCACCTGTCCGACTTTAACCTTATCAATACCTTTAATTATAATCTGATTAGCTTTAGGGGTTTCAATCTTAATATCATCCGGAGGAGCGTAAACTACCGGATGACTAAACCCTAACTGCAAATTCAGCTTGTTTTGTTGTATCTGAGCACGAAATCCCACGCCAATAATATCTAGCTGTTTAACATATCCTTCCGTCACACCCTTAATTAGATTTGCAATAATCGCCCTGGTTGTCCCCATAAGGCTTTTGTCCATTTTTGTCTCACCCGCACTTTTAACAGTTAGCTGAGTATCTTTTAATTCAACACTGATACGATTAGGCAAAGGAAACTCTAGTTTTCCATTCTTCCCCTCAACGCAAACCTTACTATCGACCACATTGACTTTTACATCTTTGGGTACTTCTATAGGTTTTCTACCGATTCTTGACATATCAGATTATTCCTTTAAAATTTTACTCTTACCAAACGTAACAAACTACTTCCCCGCCTACATTTAACTCTCTTGCCTGCTTATCAGAAAGCATGCCTTTAGAAGTAGAAATGATGGCTAATCCCCTACCGCGTAAAACATAAGGGATCTTGTCTTTTTCTACATGAACCCTAAGTCCAGGGCGGGAAATTCTCTTTAAGTTTTCAATTACTGACTCTTTGTTGTGGTACCTTAAATAAATTCTTAAGATACCTTGTTTTCCATCCTCAGAGAAACGATGGTTCTCTATGTAGCCGTTTTGTTTTAATATTTCAGCGATAGCCTTAACCATTTTTGAAGAAGGAACATCGACACTTTCGTGACGTGCTCTAGTCGCATTGCGAATTAATGTTAACGTATTACTAATAGGATCTGTTAAGCTCATATTAACCCTCTAAAGTTACCAGCTTGCCTTTTTTACTCCGGGGATTTCCCCTTTCCAAGCAAGCTCTCTAAAACATATTCTACATAACTGGAATCTTCGATAAAAACCGCGTGATCTTCCGCAAATCCTGCAGCGATTATATTTCCTTGAAGAAAATTTCGGTTTTCTTTTCCAGCGTTCTATTTGTGATTGTTTAGCCATATGGTTAATTATTCCTAAACGGGAAGCCAAAAAGTTTCAATAACTCTTTTGCTTCATTTTTATTTTTAGCGCTGACTACAATAGTGATATTCATTCCTTGTGCTCGCGATATCTTATCCATTTCAATCTCAGGGAAGATATTCTGCTCGGAAAGGCCCAGAGAATAATTACCGCCTTCATCAAAAGACTCGCTCGGAAATCCTTTGAAATCTCTTATCCTAGGCAAGGCCACGTTAACAAGCCTATCCAGAAACTCATACATGAATGCTTTTCTCAAAGTAACCTTACAACCAATAGGCAAGCCCTCTCGTATCTTAAAATTTGAGATATCTTTTTTAGATCTACAAATTACAGGCTTTTGTCCAGTAATCAAACTCAATTCTTCCATGCTTTTCTCTAGCACCTTTATATCACGTCCGCCTTCGCCAACGCCCATGCTCACAACTATCTTCTTTAATCTAGGGACCTGCATAGGGGATTTATAATTCATAGATTTAATCATCTCAGACATAATATCATTCCTATATCTTTCTAAAAGACGCGGCGCCATTTTATATCAACTCCCCACAAATTTTGCAAGCTCTAATTTTTGATTTATCTTTTAATATAGACATACCAAACCTAACTGGCTTATTGCAACGCTTGCAAATTAACATTAGGTTAGACATATGTATCGGCATCTCTTTTTGGATAACCCCACCTTTTTGATCTTGCTGAGTTTTACGCATATGTTTCTTTACAAAATTGATGCCCTCAACAAGCGCCCTATTTGACTCAGGGAATACGGCGATGATCTTGCCTTTCTTACCCTTATCCTTACCGGCTACTACCGAAACGTTATCATCTTTTTTTATCTTAAGCATAATTATTACCTTCTATCTAAAATTTAAACTACTTCCGGAGCTAAAGAGATTATCTTCATAAAATTCTTATCTCTTAGCTCCCTAGCTACCGGACCGAACACTCTCGTTCCCCTGGGATTAAGTTGATTATCAATAAAAACAATGGCATTAGAAGAGAATTTTACATAAGAACCATCCGGGCGCCTTAAGGGGCTTCTCATGCGTACTATTACCGCCCGAGCCACTTCCCCTTTTTTAATTACAGCATTAGGATTTGTTTCCCTAACATGTACTGTGATGATGTCGCCAATAGTACCGGCAGCTTTACCTTTACACCCAATAACTCCGATACAACGGGCTTTTTTTGCCCCTGTATTATCCGCAACATCCAACATTGTACGCATATATATCATTTCTTATCCTATTTAATAACCCTTATCAATCTCCAACGTTTATCTTTTGAAATCGGTCTCGTCTCTGCAATCTCTACCTTATCACCAGCTTTAGCTTCATTCTTCTCATCGTGAACCTTAAATTTATTGAATTTCTTTATGATCTTACCGTACCTAGAATGCTTTGCTAATCTCCCGATTTTTACAATAATTGTCTTATCCATCTTATCGCTTAGAACCACGCCAATCCGATCTTTTCTCTTGCCTCTAATATTTTCCATTTTTTATCTCTAGACTTTCTTTTTAAGTTCTTGTTCTCTTAATATTGTCTTAATCCTAGCTATCTCCTTGCGCGCAACTCTAAATTTATGCGGCTTATCCATACTTCCGATACGTTTTTGATAGTTAAGCTTAAGCAGTTCTTCATAAGAAGCACTCAGCTTTTGCGTTAAATCTTCTTTGTTTAGATTTCTCAATTCACTTGCTTTCATGATCTTTAGTGCCTTATACTGCGTGACTTCGTGTTATAAATTTACTTCTCAAGGGCAATTTAAAGGCTGCAAGCCTTAAGGTCATTTTTGCCAGTTCCTCAGGAACGCCACCAAGTTCAAACAACACAGCCCCTCTCCTTACAACAGCAACCCAATAACTTAACTCTCCCTTGCCTTTACCCTGTCTAGTTTCAGCTGGCTTTTTAGTAACAGACTTATGGGGGAATATTCTAATCCAAAGCTTTCCGCCACCTTGCAATTTACGGGCAACAATAACCCTAACTGCTTCAATCTGAGTATTTTTTATCCAGCCATTTTCCAACGACTTCAAACCGAACTCTCCGAAAGCTAATTGAGATCCGCGAACAGCTATACCAGACCTGCTCCCTCTCTGGAACTTTCGGTATTTTACTCTTTTTGGCATTAATGGCATCTTTAAATTCCTCTATACAAAATTACTTCTCCACTTCTTCTTCTTTTGTTGGCTTCTCTAGTAAAGCATCACCCTTATACAGCCATACCTTTACTCCGATTAATCCATACGTCGTCAGCGCCTCTGCAAAACCATAATCAATATCAGCCCTAAAAGTCTGCAAAGGAATTTTTCCCCATTTATATTTTTCTCTTCTGGCAATTTCTACTCCGCCCAATCTTCCTCCTAAATTAATCATTATACCTTTAATCCCGGCTTCTTGTGATTGCTGAATCGCTCTCTTTACTGCACGCCTAAAAGCAACACGCTTTTCTAGCTGAAAAGCTATATTCTCTGCAACCAATTGAGCCTCTGTGGCCGGTTTTTTAATCTCTTTTATATCTATAGCGACTTCTTTATCCTTAGTAATCTCTTTTATCTTTTCGCTAAGTCTTTCTATATCTGCTCTATGGCGACCGATAATGACTCCGGGACGGGCAGTAAATATCTTGACCCTAACCTTTTCAGTCAATCGCTCAATAACAATCCTTGCTACCGCTGCTTGTTTAAAATTAGTTTTTATATATTTACGGATTTTGAAGTCCTCTTCAAGATAATTATAATAATCCTGGGGCTTAGCATACCAGATTGAGTTCCAGTTCTTAATATAACCTATTCTCAAAATTAATGGACTAACCTTTTGCCCCACATCTCCTCCTTAAACTTTTACTTTTACCTTTGGTTTTAATCTTGATTTTGATTTTGGTTTTATACTTTTAAAATCTGCTTTTAGATCTAACTCTATCTGGATATGGCTAGTTCTCTTCAAGATTTCTGTAGCCCTGCCAAATGCAGCAGCTCTATGCCTCTTCCAACGAGCAGCCTCGTCGGCCACTATCTTCGAAATATAAAGACCTTCTTCTTCCATCCCTTTGTTTTTAGCATTGCTCACAGCGGATTTAAGAAGCTTTTCCACAACTACTTTCGGCCTTTTATTCACTGTGGATAAAACAACTAAAGCCTGTTTTATATCAAGATTTCTAATCAAATCTATAACTTGACGAATCTTTTTTGCTGAACCTCTTACGAATTTTAATTCTGCTTTAGCGATCATTTAATGAGACCTCAATTTACAGAACGAAGTGAATGTAAATTGAATGGTCGAATTAATCCCGCCCTTTTGGCCTTAACGGGATATATCCTTTTTCGCCCTTGCCAAAAGGGCGGGATAAGTTCGGACTTATAAGTTATGTCGCCTAAATTGTTTTTAATGTTATTCTCCATAACTTATGTCCTCACTTATGTCTTATCTGGCCCCTTCTTAGCCTTAACTCCACCATGTTTTCTGAAAATTCTTGTTGGAGCAAACTCACCTAATTTATGGCCAACCATATTATCTATAATAAATATAGGTATATGCCTTCTCCCGTCATGAACGGAGATTGTATAACCGACAAAATCCGGAACTATTGTCGAACGCCTGGACCAAGTCCTAATAGGCTGCTTGCTACCACTCCTGCGCATTCTATCTACTTTTTCCATTAAGTGATCGTCTACAAATGGACCTTTTTTTAGCGAACGTGGCATATTGACCTCAATAATTACTTTCTGCGTTTAACTATATATCTATTTGAAAATTTTCTCTTTTTTCTTGTCTTGTATCCTTTTGTGGGCTTACCCCAAGGAGTCACAGGGTGTGGATTACCTTGCCCAGCCTTACCTTCACCACCACCGTGAGGATGATCAATCGGATTCATGGCATTACCTCTTACAGTTGGCCTTCTACCCAGCCATCGAGATCTCCCCGCTTTACCTAAAGTTAAAGCCTCGTGTTCAACATTACTGACTTGTCCTATAACCGCCCTACAACCCAATTTAACGAGACGAACTTCACCTGAAGGAATTCTCATATGGGCAAATTCACCCTCCTTTGCCATAATCTGAGCAGAGCTGCCTGCACTACGAGCCATCTGTGCGCCCCTACCCTCTACAAGTTCAATGTTATGTATAAATGTACCTAAGGGAATAAATTTCAAGGGCATGCAGTTTCCAGTCTTTATCTCCGCATTGGAGCCTTTTGTGCTAACGATCTCCTCACCCACGCTTAAGCCTAAAGGAGCAACGATATAACTCTTTTGTCCATCCGTGTATTGCAACAGGGCTATTCTGGAAGAACGATTAGGATCATATTCGATAGCTGACACTTTGCCTGGCATGTCCAATTTGTCACGCTTGAAATCTATAATTCTATACATTCTTTTGTGGCCACCGCTGCGCTTATAAGCAGTAATTCTCCCATAATTATTGCGCCCGCCCGTCTTCTTTAAGGGGGCCAACAATGATCTCTCAGGATGGCTCTTTGTGATTTCAGCGAAGTCAGAAGTTTCGGTGAAACGCAGTGACGGAGTTATTGGTTTAAATTTCTTTATTCCCATTGTAAAATCCTATTTAATATCTATCTTTTGTCCTTGTTTTAAAGTCACTATAGCCTTTTTCCAATCTGGAGTATAGCCAAGCTGATGTCTTACGCGCTTTGATTTTCCAGGAAAAATATTGGTATTTACTTTAGTAATATTTACTTTGTATATATCTTCAACCGCCTTCTTAATCTGGTGTTTTGTAGCTTTGATCTTAACCCAGAAAAGATATTTTCCATTTGCTTCATCAACGGTACTTTTTTCTGTATGAATTAAAGTATTTATAACTTCTGATATCATTTCAATCTCTCTGTAATTACTCTTAATGCATCCTTAGTAACAATCATCTTTTTTGACTTTAAAACATCATAAGCATTAACACTTTTAGAGTCTGTAAAAGAAACATTAGGGATGTTTCTCATTGAAAGCACTATGTTCTCACTCAAGGAACCTAAAACCAATAAAATTTTATCTTTTAGTTTTAATTTTTTAAGAATGGCAACGAATGTCTTCGTCTTGGAATTTTCTAAAACCAAAGCATTTAGTATCACCATATCATTGCTCAAGGCGCGATCGTTTAACATTGACTTCAAAGCTAATTTTTTAATCTTTTTAGGTAAAGAATAGCTAAAATCTCTAGGATGTGGCCCAAAAACTACTCCTCCATGTCTCCAAAGAGGATTACGAGTACTACCTACCCTTGCCCTGCCGGTGCCCTTTTGTCGCCATGGTTTCTTGCCGCCACCGGAAACTTCTGCTCTAGTCTTAGTGGAAGCCGTGCCACTTCTATTGTTAGCTAGATAATTATGCACAGTCCTGTATACGCTACCCTTACTAATCTTCTTATCAAAGATTCTAGGATCTAGCTCTATCTTTTCAACTTCCTTACCAGAAACGTCCACTACAGGCAAAACTATTGTCTCTCTCTTCTGCGTCATTATTGCTTACTCTTCTTCTTTACTGCTTTCTTTATAATTAGTAGATTATTCTTTGGCCCAGGGGCTGGTCCTTCTATAAGCAATATATTATTTTGTACATCTACCTTCACTACTTTGAGATTCTGGACAGTGGTCTTCTGATTCCCCATATGACCAGGCATATGATGCCCCTTAAAAACCCTCGAAGGATCAGCACTGGATCCAATAGATCCGACTCGGCGATGTGACATGGAACCATGGCTCTGCTTGCCTCCGCTCCAATTCCATCTCTTCATACCTCCCTGGAACCCTTTGCCAATTGAAATGCCGGTAACATCTACAAAATCTCCATTCTTAAATATGTCAATTCCGATTTGGCTACCAACTTTGATCTCTTCATCTTTTAAATTAGCCTTGACTTCTCTGATAACGCGCTTGGGAGAGATATTCAGTTTCTTAAACATCCCCAACTGAGGCTTCTTAACCTTTTTTTCTTCTATATCCTCATATCCCAGGCGAACATTCTTATCTGTAATGCCCAAAACAACGCACGGACCAACAGAAATAGCGGTGACAGGAACCGATGCCCCATTCTCATCAAAGGTCTGTGTCATACCAATTTTTCTACCTAACATTGAATCTATCATAATTATACTAACCTCTTGCTTAAATCTTGCTGTTTTAGAGCCATGTTTAAGTTATAACCCAAAATACGATAAAACTGATATTCAGGGTATCGCAAAAACAGCTAAATATATAGCCGTTCTTGCCTTACTTTATTTCAACATGAACCCCTGCAGGCAAATTCAACTTTCTCAAAGCATCAATAGTCTTTGCGGTAGGTGTAATCAATTCTAGCAATCGCTTGTGAGTCGCCAACATAAATTGTTCTCTAGACTTTTTATCTATTACCGGAGAACGATTGACAGTGTAGATTTCCTTTTTGGTCGGCAAAGGAATTGGACCAGACACCTTTGCGCCTGTGCGCTTAGCTGTCTCCGCAATTTCTAAGGCCGACCGATCAATCAAGCGATGATCGTATGCTTTAAGTTTAATTCTGATTCTTAGTTCCTTTGCCATTTTTATATTTTCAAAAACCTCAATTAAATTATGCTATTACCTCTGAGATAACACCAGCGCCAACAGTTTTTCCGCCTTCTCTAATAGCGAAACGCAATTCCTTCTCCATAGCTATAGGTATAATTAATTCTGCTTCAATGGAGATATTATCACCAGGCATAACCATTTCTACGCCTTCCGGCAAGGTAACCGATCCAGTAACGTCAGTTGTTCTAAAATAAAACTGCGGACGATAACCTTTAAAAAACGGAGTATGTCTTCCACCTTCTTCCTTGGTCAATATGTAAACCTCGGCCTTAAACTTAGTATGCGGAGTTATGGATCCCGGAGCAGCTAAAACCATACCACGTTCTAAACTATCCTTATCAACTCCCCTGAGCAATAAACCTACGTTATCGCCGGCCTGACCGTCATCAAGAAGCTTTCTAAACATTTCTATACCAGTTATAACTGTTTTGGAAGCCTCTGGACGCAATCCCACGATATCCACGGTATCATTTAATTTACATTTACCACGTTCAATTCTACCAGTTCCAACCGTGCCTCTACCTGAAATAGAGAATACGTCTTCAACTGCCATCAAGAAAGGCTTATCTAAATCTCTCTTTGGTGCAGGTATATGCTCATCAACAGCCTTCATCAAATCTAATATAGGCTGAACTTTTGCTGCATCATCAGGATTATTCATTGCTTCCAAAGCACTGCCCTTTACAATTGGAATTTTGTCGCCAGGAAATTTATACTTAGTAAGCAATTCCCTGATTTCCACTTCGACCAACTCGATTAATTCTTTATCATCGACCGTGTCGCACTTGTTCAGAAACACAACAATAGATGGCACGTTAACCTGTCTGGCTAACAAAATGTGCTCTCTAGTTTGAGGCATCGGACCATCAGCCGCAGAAACAACCAGTATAGCGCCATCCATCTGAGCTGCGCCGGTAATCATGTTCTTGATGTAGTCAGCGTGACCGGGACAGTCAATATGAGCATAGTGCCTGCTTTCTGTCTGATACTCAACGTGAGCAATATTAATAGTTACTCCTCTTTCCTTCTCCTCTGGAGCATTATCAATGGAATCAAATGTTCTAGCCTCAGCAAAACCCTTTTTGCTCAATGTCATTGTGATTGCAGATGTAAGCGTGGTTTTACCATGGTCTACGTGACCAATTGTTCCGATGTTCAAATGCGGTTTTGATCTTACGAATTTTTCCTTAGCCATTAAACACCTCCTCTAGAACTTGTTAGCGCAAAATAATTTATAGGCAAAAATGAAGAAATTCTCTCAATCTGATTTGCGCTTAAATTATTGTTTTCCTGTTTTAACATTATTTTGTTCCTAACTTAACAGATATATTTTCTGGCACCTCTTGATAAAAAGAGGGCTCCATTGTATAGGAAGCTCTACCCTGTGTAAGTGAACGCAAAGCAGTAGCATAATCAAAGGTCTCAGCTAAAGGAATATTTCCATGAACCAACTTTACATTTACTCGCTGACCCAAAGAAATAACCTTTCCTCTTCTGCTGTTAAAATCGCCTATTACTGTTCCTACGTACTCCTCTGGCACAATAATCTCTATATCCATGATAGGCTCAAGCAGAATTGATTTAGCTTTTTTGAGGCCTTCTGAGAAAGCAATAGATGCAGCCATTTTAAATGCCAACTCTGACGAATCAACCTCATGATAAGAACCATCCACTAAGGTAACGATTACGCCCGTAACCGGATAGCTCGCCAATATACCGCTCTTTGATGAATCCATTATGCCTTCTTTAACAGATTTAATAAAATCGCGCGGGATTGAGCCACCCTTTGTCTTATCGTAAAATATAACACCTAAACTAGTATCCTGAGGCTCCATTGTGATAACAACATGTCCGTATTGTCCGCGACCGCCTGACTGCTGAATAAACTTTCCTGCGGAACTTGCCTTCTTAGTTATAGTCTCTCTGTAGGCTACTTGTGGTGTGCCAACGTTTGCTACCACATTAAATTCGCGCAGCATTCTATCAACAAAAATCTCTAAATGCAATTGACCCATACCACAGATAATAGTCTGACCAGTCTCTGAATTATATGTCACTCTGAACGAAGGATCTTCTTCAGCAAATTTCTTTAAAGCATAACCTAAACGCTCCTGATCTATTTTTGTCTTAGGTTCAATAGCCAGGGTTACTACTGGTTCTGGAAATTTAATCTCTTCAATTATTATCGGTGAATCATCTTCACAAAGGGTATCACCAGTCTTTGTGTCTTTGAGACCAACCACCGCAGCAATTTCACCACAGGAAACACTGTCAATGACTTCTTGCTTATTTGCATGCATGTGTAGAATCTTTGTTACTTTCTCACGTTCTCTCTTAGTTGCATTATAGACAAAACTTCCAGAATCAATTTTTCCTGAATAGACACGAACATAACTAAGTCTGCCTACGTAGGGATCTGTTACAACCTTAAAACACAGAGCGCACAAAGGAGCTTCATCTCCAATGGTCAACTCTTCATATTCGCCAGTGTCTGGATTAGTGCCTTTAATTGGAGGCATATCTACAGGAGAAGGCAGGTATTCACAGACCGCATCGAGCAATAGCTGCAAGCCTTTATTTTTCAAAGATGACCCGCTTAACACAGGCACGAACAAATTATGCAACACACCTTTTCTAATAGTCTCCTTGATCTCTTTATTCGTTATAGTCTCGCCGTGGACGTATTTATCCATTATGTCATGATTGACATCGGCTAAGCGCTCAAACATGATATCTCTTTTCTTATGAACGACCTCGATATAGTTCTCTGGAATTTCTCCGCGAACCAGATTCACGCCTTCTGAATCACTATAAGTAATAAGTTTTTGCTCAACCAAATCTATAATCCCGGCCATTTCTTCTTTTTCATTGAAGTAGGGTATATTTATAGCTGCGGCGTGAGCGCCTAGACGAGAGCTTATCTGCTCTATACAGACATCATAATCTGCACCCACCCTGTCCATCTTGTTTACATAAGCCATGCGCGGAACCTTGTATTTATCTGCCTGTCTCCAGACTGTCTCTGATTGCGGTTCTACTCCACCGACACCGCAAAAAACAACCACTGCACCATCTAACACCTTTAGAGACCTTTCCACCTCTGCGGTAAAATCGACATGTCCAGGCGTATCAATTATGTTTATCTGACAATCTCTCCAAAAACAAGTAGTGCTGGCAGAAGTGATAGTTATACCCTTTTCCTGCTCTTGCACCATCCAATCCATAGTTGTCGTGCCATCGTGCACCTCACCCATTTTGTATATCTTGCCAGTATAATACAACAGACGTTCAGTAGTCGTCGTCTTTCCGGCATCTATATGAGCTATAACGCCGATATTCCTAATTTTCTCTAAGTCAACTTTTCTAGCCATAGCTAACATTACCATCTTTAATGAGCGCGCAACTTATGTAATGGATAAGATGAGTTAACATAAGTTGCTGTACGAATTAATCCCCACACCAATTTACCCAAACCACTCGGTAAATAGACAATTGGTATGGAGATAAGTTCGGACCTGTAAGTTATGTCGTCTACATTATTTTTAATATTAATCTCCATAACTTATGTCCTCACTTACCATCTTAAATGCGCAAATGCTTTATTGGCCTCAGCCATCTTATGTGTATCATCACGTTTCTTTATTGCAGGACCTTCGTTCTTATAGGCTGAATGTAATTCATCTGCCAGTTTTTCCACCATCGGCCTGCCCTTTTTAGATCTAGCAAAATCTCTTATCCAACGCAAAGCTATAGATACACCTCGGTCTGTTCTTACTTCTATAGGGACTTGATATGTTGCTCCCCCTATTCTTCTAGGTTTTACCTCCAAGCGCGGTCTGGCATTATCAACTGCCTTTTGCAAAGCTTTCATAACATCGGATTCTCCGGTCTTCTGCTGTAAAATATCAAAAGCACCATAGACAATTCTCTCAGCAATTGAACGCTTACCTTGTAATATTACTACATTGATAAACTTAGTAACTAGTTTACTACTATACTTTGGGTCTTCTAAAATCTTTCTTTTTTCTGCTCTTCTTCTTCTCATAATCTTCTAAAATTATTTTGCCCTTTTTGTACCGTATTTTGAACGTGACTTCTTTCTATTTGCTACACCTGCTGTATCTAAGGTACCTCTTACAATATGATAGCGTACTCCGGGTAAATCTTTAACCCTTCCTCCTCTTACTAAGACGATAGAGTGTTCCTGCAGATTATGCCCCTCTCCAGGTATATAGGAAGTAACTTCGAAGCCTGACGTTAAACGTACACGGGCAATTTTACGCAATGCTGAATTAGGTTTTTTTGGAGTCATCGTCCTTACCTGCAGACACACTCCTCTTCTCTGAGGACATCCCTGCAATGCAGGAGACTTAGACTTTTTGCCTTTTGAGCTTCTTTCCTTACGAATTAACTGTGATATCGTCGGCGACATTACCCTTACCCTCTTTCTTTTCTTGAGCATTTTCTGGCATAAACTTTTCCATTTTTATATCTCTATAGTACTTCAAACCTGTGCCAGCAGGTATTAAGTGACCAACTATTACATTTTCTTTTAATCCAAATAGTTCATCTCTTTTGCCAGCTGTTGCGGCTTCAGTTAGAACCCTAGTTGTTTCTTGGAAACTTGCCGCAGAGATAAAACTCTCGGTAGTGATTGAAGACTTAGTAATACCTAAAAGTAAAGGAGTAGCTGATGCAGGTTTACCACCCTTTTTAATTATCTTTTGATTTTCCTTTTGGAATTTCCACCTATCTACATGTTGACCGGTTAAGAATTCGCTATCACCCGGATCCTCAATGCGTACTTTTCTCAACATCTGCCTGATAATTAACTCTATGTGCTTATCATTAATGCGTACACCTTGTAACCTATATACCTCTTGTATTTCGTTAACTAGATATTCCTGTAGAACTTTATCACCACAAACATGCAGAATATCTTGTGGGACTACTGGACCGTCGGTTAACTGTTGCCCTGCAGTAACCTTATCTCCCTTATAAACATTAGGATGTTTTCCATGAGGAATTGTATATTCTTTAGTCATGCCTGTCTGGGACCTGATTACAATCTGGCGTTGCCCCTTCTTTGTCTCGCCGAACTCTACGAAACCGTCTATTTCAGAAATCAGAGCTGGATCTTTGGGTCTACGCGCCTCGAATAGCTCTGCAACTCTAGGCAAACCTCCAGTTATATCTCTGGTCTTAGTTACAACTCGGGGTATCTTAGCTATTAACTCTCCACCCTTTACCTCTTGTGAGTCTTTAGCTAATATATGTGCATTGACAGGTACTGGATATATCCCTAAAACATCTCCAATTTTATCAACTATGATTATTTGAGGATGATAATCAATCTTGTGCTCAACGATAATACGTTCAGTGATACCGGTGGCAGGATTGAGCTCCTCGCGCATAGTAACATTTTCTTTTATATCCTCATACTTAACAATACCGCCGACTTCAGTTAAAATCGGAGAAGTATAAGGATCCCATCTAACAAATATAACACCTTTACTGATAACATCATTTTCATGCGCAGAAATAAAGCTACCTTGAGGAATGGGTTGTTTTTCTAGTTCTCTGCCTTGTTCATCGTTAAGACTTACAAAGCCATTTCTGTTTAAAACTACTATCTCTTTACCCTTATCAACTATCCTTAAATTATGGAATTTTAATATGCCTTTATTCTTAGAGCGTATAAAAGACTGCTCAACAATTCTAGAAGCTGTACCACCGATATGAAATGTTCTCATAGTAAGCTGTGTTCCGGGTTCACCGATACTTTGAGCTGCGATAACACCAACTGCCTCTCCAATCTCAACTAATTCGCCCGAAGCCAGATTTCTTCCATAACACTTCACACAAATCCCTCTCTCAGACTCACAGGTAAGTACGCTGCGAATACGAATCTTCTCTATACCCAACTTTTCTATCATGTCGGCTTTTTCTTCATTTATCTCATTGCCTGCCTCAACTATTACTTCATCGGTAACAATATCTACAACGTTATCTAGGGCAACTCTACCAAAAACTCGCTCTTTCAGAGGAACAACAATCTCATCACCTTCAATAATTGCAGATAAAGTTATTCCATTCAATGTCCCGCAATCTGGTTCTGTAATAATAATTTCTTGGGCAACGTCAACTAATCTTCGAGTAAGATATCCTGCATCAGCAGTTTTCAAAGCTGTGTCGGCTAAACCTTTTCTGGCACCGTGAGTTGATATAAAGTATTCGAGTACAGTTAAGCCCTCTCTAAAACTTGCGGTAAT
>CAZFPS010000012.1:30321-33895 GCA_964520705.1 uncultured Planctomycetia bacterium
CCAGACGGCTTTGCCATCAAGCCGCGCATTCCAGCAAGCTGTCTAATCTGAAGCCTTGAACCTCTCGCTCCAGAATCAGCCATCATAAAAATAGGATTAAAACTATCCATCTCGTTAAACACTAAATCTGATACCTTGTCCGTTGTGTGAGTCCAGATGTCGATAATCTTACTAGACAACTCTCCTCTTGTTATAACGCCCTTCTTGTACTGGTCCTCTACCTTTGCTACTTCTGCTTTAGCTTCATTTATGTACTTTTGTTTTTCTTTGGGGATTTTCAAATCAGAAACAGCTATAGAAATGCCACCTAAAGTGGCAAACTCAAAACCTAAATCCTTAACATCATCTAACAGTTTAATTGTGCGGTCGTGTCCGAAGTGTTTATAACAAGCAGCGACAATTTCACCAACATTCTTTTTATTTAATTCTAAATTTACAAAACCAAAATCTTCTGGCAGTAGATTATTAAACATCATTCTTCCTACTGTAGTCTCGATAAGCTTCTTTTCAGTTATTATTTCTTGGGTTAAATTATTGTATTCCTTATGTATGCGCAACTTAATTTTGGCTTGCAAGTTCAATTCGTGATCTTCATATGCACACAAGGCCTCTTCGCGATTACTAAATATCTTTGATTCGCCTTTTACTTTTAATTTAATTTTCGAAAGGTAATGTAATCCTAAAATTATATCTTGGGTAGGAGAAACTACTGGTCGGCCGTCGGCTGGAGAAAAAATATTATTAATGGAGAGCATGAGTAGGCGTGCTTCCATCTGCGCTTCTAAAGAAAGAGGTACATGAACAGCCATCTGGTCACCATCAAAGTCGGCATTAAAGGCAGCACATACTAAGGGGTGGATTCTTATCGCCTTACCTTCAATCAAGACAGGCTGAAACGCCTGAATGCTTAAGCGGTGTAATGTCGGAGCGCGATTGAGTAAAACTGGGTGATCTTTAATAACTTCGTCTAAAATATCCCACACTTCGACCTTGGCTCTTTCTACCATTCTCTTTGCACCTTTAATGGTATGTACAAAACCCTTTTCTCTCAATTTCTTTATAATAAATGGTTCGAATAATTCCAGTGCCATTTGTTTAGGTAGACCACATTGATGCAATTTTAATTCTGGGCCTACAACGATAACTGAGCGTCCTGAATAGTCTACGCGCTTACCTAAAAGATTCTGCCTGAATCTCCCTTGCTTTCCTTTGAGCATATCGGAAAGAGATTTCAACGGGCGGTTATTTGAACCCAGAACTGCTCTACCGTGACGCCCATTATCTAAAAGCGCATCTACGGCTTCTTGCAACATGCGCTTTTCATTACGAATTATTATTTCAGGAGCATTGAGCTCTAAAAGTTTCTTAAGGCGGTTATTGCGGTTAATAACGCGTCTATATAAATCATTTAAATCGCTAGTAGCGAATCGTCCACCGTCTAAAGGAACTAAAGGCCTTAAATCAGGAGGAATCACAGGTAAAATCTCCAGAATCATCCAATCTGGCCTATTGCCTGATTTACGGAAATCTTCAACAATCTTTAGAGTCTTGGTAATTTTCGTTGTAGCTGCACCTTCTTTTGCTGATTCTAATTGTCTCCTAAGCTTTTTAGAAAAGGCATCCAAATCTAATTCTTTGAGTAGCTCCGAAACAGCTTCTCCGCCAATCTTTGCTTTGAAAGTACCACCATACTTATTCAGGAGCTCGTGATACTTATCATCGTTAACTAATTCTCTCTTTTTCAATCCCGTCTCGCCGGGATCTAAAATAATATATTCTTCATAATAGATAACCTTCTCTAAATCCCTTAGACCTATATCTAATAATGCCGCTAAGCGTGAAGGAACAGCTTTAAAAAACCATATATGCGTTACAGGCGCAGCTAGGGTAATATGCCCCATTCTATCTCTACGCACGTTAGATTTTGTAACCTCAACTCCGCATCTGTCGCAAATGATCCCTCTAAATTTGTTACCTTTATATTTACCGCAATTACACTCCCAGTCACGCACGGGCCCAAAAATTCTCTCACAGAACAAGCCGTCCTTTTCTGGTTTGAGTGTACGATAATTAATAGTCTCCGCCTTCCTTACTTCACCTCTGGACCAAGACTTAATAATCTGCGGTGATGCAATTTTAATGGTTATAGCATCAAAAAGTGTTATGTTTTCCATTTCTACTTCTGCTTTTCTGTTTTTACATCTAGGCATAAACCCTGCAACTCCTTAATCAATACATTAAATGATTCGGGGACTCCAGGATTCAACCTTTGTTCGCCTTTTACAATTGCTTCATAGATTTTTGTTCTTCCGGAGACGTCATCGCTTTTTACCGTAAGCATCTCTTGTAAGCTAAATGCCGCACCATATGCCTCTAAGGCCCAAACTTCCATCTCTCCGAATCTCTGGCCGCCAAATTGTGCCTTTCCGCCTAATGGCTGCTGAGTAATCAAAGAATAAGGACCAATTGAACGTGCGTGTATCTTTTCATCAACAAGATGGATAAGCTTCATCATATAAATAAATCCTACGGTTACCTGCTGATCAAAAGGCATACCTGTATAACCATCGTACAAAGTGATTTTGCCATCTTCTGGCAATCCGGCTTTTTTCAACATCTCTCTTATCTCTACCTCAGTGGCACCATCAAATACAGGCGTACCTGTATTAAATCCCAAAACTTTTGCAGCCCAACCAAGATGCGTCTCCAGAATTTGTCCTACATTCATTCTAGAAGGAACACCCAAAGGATTCAAAACTAACTCCACAGGTGTACCGTCTTCTAAAAATGGCATATCTTCTTCGGGTAATATCTTAGCTATGACCCCTTTATTACCATGCCTTCCAGCCATTTTATCGCCTACAGACAATTTTCTCTTGGTGGCCACATATACAATTACCCTCTTAAGTACTCCGGGAGGCAATTCATCCCCTCTTCTAATCTTTTCTAGCTCTTGCTCTTCTTCGGTAACAAGTTCTTTTATTTGTGCGTCAAAAAACTTAGCGACACGATTCACCTCTTCGTTGACATTTGAATCTATCTTCTCTGCCTTACTCTTTGAAACTCCTAGCATCTTTGCTAACTTTGTTATTTTTTCCTTTTCAATAATCTCTATTTCGCTGCGGTAATAGTCCTTTATTTCGCGAATAACCGCTAACTCTTTTTTCTTTTCTTCTTTCGACTTCTTCCCGCGCTCTTTCCTTTGGAATGCTTCAATATTGATAATGACTCCCTCTATACCTGGAGGAACGACTAAAGAAGTATCTCTAACATCTCCTGCTTTCTCACCAAAAATAGCCCTGAGCAATCTCTCTTCAGGAGAAAGTTCAGACTCTGTTTTTGGCGTAACCTTACCCACTAGAATATCTCCAGGCTCAACCTCAGCTCCGATACGAATTATACCGTTATCTTCTAAACTTAACAGGGACTCTTCAGAAACATTGGGAATATCTCTTGTCACTTCCTCATTACCTAAACGCGTCTCTCTTGCTTCCAATTCAAATTTCTCCACATGTATAGAAGTATAGGCGTCTTCCTTCAGAACCTTTTCACTTATCAAAATAGCATCTTCGAA
>CAZFPS010000013.1:0-24466 GCA_964520705.1 uncultured Planctomycetia bacterium
TTTATAAACATAAAAACAACAAATTTAGTGGCTAAAATGACACTATACCCTAGATAATACCTCAAAGAATATTGCAAATAGGCTCAAAGCTCACAATAATGGGTTAATAAAATATACCCAGGATCACAGGGCCTGGAGCTTGGTTTATTGTAAGAGTTCTACGTTACTGAATGATTCAAGAAAGAGTACAAATAAGCTTAGGTATATAACTAAACCCTTAAAGAATATTAGGAATAGGATAGAGGAGGTTAAGTAGGTCGCTTGCTAGCAGCATGTCTTTGTCTAGATTGTCTTTTGTGGAGAGATACTTAATCACAAAAGGCAGATAAACGGAGGGCTGAAAATGCAAAAGTTTGAACAGGAAATACGCGAAATTATAGCTGAGATTATCGAGAAGGATTCTAAAGATATTACGCTGGATGCGCATCTGTTTGAAGATTTGGGCGCGGATTCCATGATGGCCTTGGAGATTTTAGCGGCTATGGAGAAGAAGTATCGTGTGGTCGTGCCTGAAGACAAACTGCCGGAGTTGACATCTCTGCGTAAAATTATGGACCTTGTTGAGTCTTTAAAGAAAGTCAAACCATAGCCTTAGATGCTCGATACCTGATTCTCGATGCTCGTAGATAATAAAATGACATATAAAAGTTATAAAGATTTAGATATTTATAAAAAAGCACATAAATTAGCGATTGAGGTTCATAATATGACCTTAAATGATTTACCAAAGTTTGAAATGTATGAGGAGGCTAGTCAAATAAGAAAATCAAGTAAATCAATCAAAAGTAACATAGTTGAAGGATTTGGAAGGCGAAAATACAAGCAAGAATTTATTAAATTTCTTATATATTCTTTATCTTCTTGTGATGAAACGGCGGATCATTTGATTACCCTATATGAAATTAAGTCGTTAAAGAGTAAAGAAAAATATGAGTATTTATGCGAAGAATACGACCATCTCGGAAAAATGCTTAATAATTTTATTAAATCTGTAGATTCAGGTCATAAAACTTAACTAGCAACCAGCATCTGGTTCGAGCATCTAGTATCTAGGATCAAGGATCGAGAAAGCAGTTTTTAACGGAGATTAATATGAAAAATAAAATCTTAGAAATCGAAGACCTAAAGAGGATACTTCCACAAAGGTATCCTTTTTTGATGATTGATAGGGTAATCGAGTCCGGCATTGAAAAGGTCGTGGCCATTAAAAACGTGACTGCCAATGAGAATTTCTTTCAGGGCCACTTCCCCGATGAAAAGGTCATGCCGGGAGTATTAATCATTGAGGCCATGGCCCAAACTGGGATTGTTTTAGTCTATAATAAGATTTTTGCAAAAAGTAAAGAAGTAGACAAAAAAAGGATATATTTTTTAGGTGGCATCAATAAGACTAGATTTTTTCACTCAACTACTCCGGGGGATCAACTTAAGATTGTAGCTAAGCCTATAAAAATACTATCGAAGGTTGGCATAGTTTCTTGTGAAGTTTTTGTTGATGATAAGAAGATAGCACAATCAGAAATTTCCTTTAGTGTAAAGGATGTTCAATGAGAAGAGTAGTAGTTACGGGACTAGGGGTAGTTAGTTCTATAGGTATAGGTAAAGACGAATTCTGGGCTAATCTAATAAAGGGCAAGTCAGGTATATCCAAGATTAGTTCATTCGATATATCCAACTATCCCACCCAATTCGGGGGTGAGATAAAAGATTTTCAACCAAGTCAGTTCATAAATAAGCACAAGATTGACTTAATCGGCCGTGCTTCTCAACTGAGTATTGCCGCTTCTAGGTTAGCCTTAGAAGACTCAAAACTGGATCCTAAAGAAATTCAGAACGAAAATTCCGGAGTTTTTATAGGTACAACCATGGGCGAGACTCAACTAATGGAAGAGATAGATTCTACTTGGCTTGAGAAGGGGCAGGATAGTGTGAAGTTTTTTTCTATATCACTATATCCAAGCAGCAATATTTCATCCAGTGTGGCTTTGGAGCTTAAAGTAAAAGGGGATAACTTTGTTATGCCTACTGCCTGCGCTGCCGGGAATTATGCAATTGGTTATGGCTTCGACACTATAAGAAGTGGTAATGCTAATATGGCTTTAGCGGGAGGCTCAGATGCTTTCTCAAAAGTGGCCTATACAGGTTTTAACCGTTTGTATGCAATGGCTCCTGAGAAGTGCCAGCCTTTTGATAAAAACAGAAAAGGAATGATATTGGGAGAGGGAGCTGCGATTTTAGTTTTAGAGTCGTTAGATAGCGCGTTAAAAAGAAAAGCCAATATTTATGCTGAAGTTTTGGGCTATGGTTTAAGCTGTGATGCTTTTCATATGACTCATCCTACAGAAGAGGGGATTTCAAAGTGTATACAGAAAGCCTTAAAAGAATCAGATATTGACATAGATGATGTTGACTATATCAGTGCTCATGGCACAGGTACCACTCAGAATGATAAAACAGAAGTCGCGGCTATAAAGAATGTGTTTGGCAAGAGGTATAAAAAGATACCTGTTTCTTCAACTAAGTCTATGTTAGGTCATACCATGGGTGCGGCCGCAGCCATGGAAGCTATATCTTGCTGCTTGTCTTTAAAGGAAGGTGTTCTACCACCCACAATAAATTATGAGACTCCAGATTTAGAATGTGATATTGATTGTGTACCCAATAAAGCAAGAAAACAGAAAGTAGCAATTGCCTTGAATAATTCATGCGCATTTGGTGGTAATAATGCGTGTTTGGTTTTAAAGAAATATAATGATTAATCCTTATTCGATACCAACTTTTATTAGTTCGTTTTTTTTAGTTCTCTTTGGTTTATTCACAATAAGATCTAACGTAAAGTCGCTGTTGAATATTGCCTTTTTGTCAATTTGTATTAGTGGTGCGATTTGGTTATTTTTTTATTCTTTTGCGTATTGCCTTACCGATCTGAGAATAATAATGATTTTTTTTAGAATTGCATATTGTGGTATAACATTTATTTCCGTAACAACTTTATTTTATGCTACGACTTTATTAGGTCATTTTAAGAAACTAAATTATATTTCTTTTTTAATTGGATTAATTTTATGTTATTTTATTCTTAATTCAAATCTTATAATTGGTAGTATGAAAAAATATTTTTGGGGGTATTATCCTTTAGCTGGAAAGTTGCATCCTTTGTATTTAGTTTTTTTTGCTCTTTTTTTATTAACTTCATTTATTTTATTAGTACAATTTATTTTTAAGAAAAGAAATAATGGCAGAAAGATAAATCAGATAAAATATGTTTTATTAGCATTTATTATTTTTACTTTTGCTTCTTTTGATTTTATAGCAAATTACGGTTTCGGGCTTTATCCCTTTGGCTATATTCCTACAATCTTATTCTTGGCTATAATTGCCTATGCTATTGTAAAACACCATTTAATGGATATTAACGTAGTAATACGAAAAGGTCTTGTCTATTCAATTCTAATAACAATCATTACTATTATTTATTTATGTTTAATTATCTTGGCTGAGAGATTTTTTCAAGGAATCTTTGGTTATCGCTCTATATTAACCAGCATTCTTTTTGCTTCAATTATTGCTTTAATTTTTATTCCATTAAAGAATAAAATACAGTCTTTTATTGATAGAATATTCCTTGGTAAATCTCTAGAACAAATTGCTCAAGAGAATGAGCTTCTACGACAGGAGCTTTTGCGTTCTGAGAAATTGAAGACAGTAGCAACCTTTGCTTCTGGCATGGCACATGAAATCAAGAACCCTTTGACTGCCATAAGGACATTTACTGAATACTTACCACAAAAATCAGATGATAAAGAGTTTTTGAATAAATTTTCAAAGATAGTTGGCTCAGAAGTGGAAAAGATAGATAAACTAGTGCATCAGCTTCTTGATTACTCAAAGCCAGCCCCCTTACAATTAAAAGAAACGGATATTCATAAAATAATAGATGAAACGCTGGAATTATTAAGTAACCAATTTATTAAGAATGAAATTAAAGTAGTAAAGGACTATACGCTAAGCGCTAAGTGCTATACGCTAAAATTAGATTCAAACCAGATGAAACAAGTTTTTCTAAACTTATTCCTAAATGCCATTGAGGCTATGCCCCCAGGGGGCGTATTGACTGTTTTTACCAATTTGAATTTATATAACAAAAAGGAATATGTGGTTATTTCTATTCAAGACACTGGATTTGGCATTCCTGAAAAAGACCTACCGCATATTTTCGAACCTTTTTATACTTCTAAAGAAAAAGGAAGTGGATTAGGGTTGTCGATTGTATATAATATCATTAAAGAACATCGAGGAAGTATTAAAGTTAAAAGCACAATAAGAGAACGTACAGAGTTTATAGTAGAGTTGCCATTGGATTAATTTTGTTGTAAAAGTTATAAGGAGCTTAAATTATGGTATATACGAAAAAGAGGAAGAAATTATTAACATCAAGCGATCAGCTCCATTATGACAAAAATATATTCAAAATAGATTATAATAAAAAAGGTCCACAAAAGCAGTTCGTTTATATTTTAAGGTTTCCAATTTCGTATAAAAATAATCAGCTAGTAAGTCAAAGAGTGAATTTTACGAATTATTTTGATTGGATGGGACAAATACGGGAATATAGTTTAAAGCCAATTAGTGATAGAATAATTAAATTAACAAAAGGAGGTAAATGGGGCCTGGCGACAAATTCTGTCAAATTAAAAGTATTCGATTTTTTAAGAGAAAATGATGTTTTGGAAGTTAGGCTGTGGCTTGATAAGATTTCAGGGCGCGATAACATATATCATCTATCATTCGATTGGCTTAGATTCCTAAAAGCTAATTCATATGAGCGTGTAGCGTCCAGTAGCATTATTATTACTTGTGTTAAAATTATTGGACATGGTCAGGCCGTTATAACAAATCCCCCAGATTTTCTACGCATATTTTTTGATAATATGAAGCCCAAGTCCACAAAAAAATTACCAATGAGACCATACAAAACATTATTTTGCTATATAGATCTAGGAAAGTTAAAATACGATTACGGGAAAACCCCTTTATCCATTTTTGAAAATTCGTTTCAAACTTCATTAGAAAATTCTAATTTGATTGGGAATATATATTTTTCAAATTATAGCAAGTGGATAAATTCAACTAAAGATTTGTTTTTATATAATTATAAGCCTAATATTTTCAGAAAAACTGAATTTGATGGAGAATTTGCTACACTAGAATGCAAAATATCTTATATGCAAGAAGCCATGCCTTTTGACAAGATTCTAGTAAAAATGTATTTAGTTAAATTGTTTGAGAAAGGAATGGTTTTAAGATATGAAATCTTTAAAGTAAAAGCTAATAATAATATTAAATTAGCTAAAGTGACTCAAACAATAGCCTTTATCAAGTACAAGTCATCGATTCCAAAAATCAAAGCTATTCCTGAGGACTTAATGGAAATCTTTAAAGTAAAGTTATGAATATTATAAAAAATAGAGATTTATTAATTAAGAATTCTAAGTTGTTGCTTTCCAAAATGATTGTGCCCTCTATTTTGGCTAGCTTCTTGGTAGCTGTCTATTGTTTATTAAAGTTTGAAAGTAATGTATTTTCGTTTATAAGCTTGATAGTTGGATTGTTGTGTTTTTTACTTGCTCTTATTATATTTTTTTATTCTAGGCGCAAGGAGCATTCAATTTGGGGATTTTTTAATATTTCTGTTTTTGTTTGGTGTGTTGGTTGTTTTTTAATTGCGATTAATGGGGAAAGTCATGAAAATTCTATTTTGAGTTGGAAGCTATTTGTTTCTGGAATAACTTTCATTCCTGTATTATTTTTTCATTTTGTATTTGAATACTGCAAAGCTAAATTCAGAGGATTTCTTATTTTTTGTTATGTTCAAGCAATAATTTTCTTAATTATAAACATATTTACTTCCTTATTGGTAAATACTCTTATTTTCCAGTTTAACGAATTCTATTATCTTAAAGCTAATTTCTTGTACACTTTTTATTTCTTAATATGGTCACTTATTGTTTTTGTTAGTTTTGTAAACTTATTTAAATACTATATGGCTTCAGTTGGATTGAGAAAAGTCCAATCGGCTTACATATTTTATGGCATGCTTATAGGTTTCTTAGGCGGGACCACTACTGCACCTCAGGCTTGGAGCATTAATATTTATCCAGCTGGCCATTTTTTAACTGGAATTTATGCTGCAATAAGTACTTACGCAATTTTTAAGTATAAATTGATTGATATAAAAATTGCTATTACTCGCACGGGTATATTTGTTACAATTTACTCCTTGATTCTTGGTATTCCTTTTTTTGTTGCTTTTAATTATGGATTATTTTTAGCAGGTGCTTTAGGTGGGAAGTGGTGGTTGGTGCCCATGGGATTATTGACAGTTCTGGCAACAGTGGGACCGTTTATCTATATTTTTGTTCAAAAGAAGGCGGAAGAGAGATTGTTGCGAGAGCAGAGGCAGTATCAGAGTACTCTTAGGCAAGCTTCTAGTGGTATGATTCGAGTAAGAGAGCTAAAGAGATTACTTAATCTAATTGTACACGTTGTCACCAGGGCGGTCAAACTTGAGTTTGCCTCGATATACCTGTTCGACTCAGATAATAGGCTATATAAGATGGCGGCTAGAAGAGATTCTTCCAAGCTGCCAGAAGAACACACAATAGGTATGGATACTCCTCTTATTAATAGACTTCTCTTATTCAGGGATTCATTAGTTTATGAAGAGGTGCAGTTACAGTCGCAAGATAATCCTCGAAATGCTAAAATGAAATCATTGGAGCGGCAATTAAAAGAAATGCAGGCTTCTGTGGTCATACCTAGCTTTGTGGGGAATAAGATGTTGGGATTTATTGTGTTAGGCAAGAAGAAATCCGGTAAAATCTTTTCTCAGGATGACTTGAATGTATTCTCGGTACTTGCCAATCAGGCAGCGCTAGCCATTGAGAATGCACAGTTTTATGAGGATATTAAGGAGACTCAGGAGCAATTATTCCAGGCAGAGAAGATGGCTACAATTGGTACCATGGCAGATGGCCTAAGCCACCAGATTAATAATCGCTTCCAGGCTTTGTCTTTGATTTCCGGAGACTCATTAGATATTTTGAAGACTACTGAAGTGTCCAATTGTTCCGATGAAGTAAAAGATGCCTTTAGTCAGTTAAAGTATGCCTTTGAGAGGGTTCAGTCCAATGTTATACAGGGCGGAGAGATTGTCCGTGGCCTTTTAAAATACTCCCGTCCGGGACAATCTGGCTTTGAGCAGATAGATTTTAATCAGGTAATCGACGGCGCTCTGGAGATGGCCCAATATAAGGTAAGGCTGCAGGAGTTGGATATTGTAAGAAATATTCCTAAAGACCTGCCTAAGTTAAGATGTAATCTGACTCAATTAGAAGAGATATTTTTTAATATGATAGATAATGCCAATGATGCTATTATAGAGAGAAAAGAGCTGCTTAAAGATGAAAATTATAAAGGAAGGATAGAAATTTCAGCCAGATCGGAAGACGGCCATATGAGAATAGTCTTTCAGGACAACGGCATAGGCGTAAAAGATAAGGACAGAGAAAAGTTATTCACGCCGTTTTTTACAACTAAGGCCACTAACAGACAAGGAACTGGCCTGGGTTTATATGTTATTCAGAAAATCGTGAGTTTTCATAACGGCACAATCGCCATAGATTCTACTTATAATAAAGGTATGACTTTTGACATATTATTGCCTTTAACAAAACAGTAGGGTTGAAATTTAGTTAATTTAGATGTAAAATAATAAAAGTACAACAATACCTTAGGGGGTTAAACATGCCAAAGCTTTTAATTGTAGATGACGAAATTGATGTGAGGGAATTTGCCAAGAACTTTTTTAAAAGAAGGAAGATTGATGTGGAAACTTCGGAGAGTGGCGAAGACGCCTTGGTAAAACTTACTTCTTTTAAACCCGATTTGATTATTCTGGACGTGCGTATGGGCGGTATGGACGGAATCAATGTATTAAAGAAGATGCGAGAAACTGGAGACAAAACAGATGTAATAATGGTTACTGGAGTAAAGGAAGATGAGACTATGATCAAGGCTAACGAGTTGGGTGTAATCGGCTATATCCACAAGCCGCTTATTTTGGATGAATTAGAAAAGGTTGTTCTAAGCAGGTTGATTAAGAAATAGAGCACGAATAAACACGAATTTCACAGTAGAGGACAGAATTATCGTGGAAATTAAATTCACGCTGTTATTGTCTAAAGTCTTTGAAAAGCAGCTTTACAATTACCTAAAAGCCTCAGGATATAGATTAGGATATTTGGTCAATTTTGGATCTGATAAAATTGATATAAAAAGAAGGATTATTTAATTCGTGTATATTCGTTGTAATTAGTAAAATTCGTGTACTATGGCTAAAGGAAGAATCGATTATAAGAAAGAGTTAGAAGACGCAGCGCGCAAGATGATCCTTGTGCATAAGCCCAAGACGCTGATCCAGCTGATTGTGCGTATGATTGTGCATAAAGTAAAAGTGCGCCATTGCGGTATTCTGCTTTTTGATCAGGATGCAAATAGTTATATTTTGACTGTCTCCAAGGGAGCGCTGGGGGTAAAGATTCCCAGGGGTTTTGTTAGGATAGATCCTGATAATGCCATGATTAGATTCTTCACTAATAAGAATAATGTTAAATTTGTGGATGGTGGAGCCTTGGTATACAGCAAAGTTGGATCAATTTTGAAGAATAAAAGAACTCTTTTAAAGCATCGCGGCCTAAAAGAGACCCTAGTCGCCCTAATGAACCAGATGGATTTATTTGAGTCTGTGGTATGTATCCCTAGTTACTTTCAGGATAAATTGTTGGGAGTTTTGTTGTTGGGCAGGAAGAAATTTGGAAGAAGTTTTTATCCTAAAGAACTGAGTTTTTTTATCGCATTGGCTCACGATGTGGCCATGGCTATAAGAAATGCTCAATTATTTGAAGAACTGCAGTCTCAGATCGAGAAGAATAAACGCTTGTTTTTAGAGACAACCAAGGCCTTAGCCACAACCATCGATGCCAAAGACCACTATACTCATGGTCATACAGAAAGGGTCACCCAGATCAGCTTAACCATAGCTAAGAAAATGATAATCAGCCATTGCGTTAAAGTGGATTCCGGATTCTTGGAAGAATTAAATATCGCTGCTTTGTTGCATGATATCGGAAAGATCGCCATCCCCGAATATATCTTAAATAAGAGAGGAAAACTCAGCGATGACGAAAGAAGAAGAATAAACGAACATCCTTTGATCGGTGCTGCGATTCTGGAGCCGATTAAAGAATTAAAGAGATCTATAGAGGGCGTAAAATACCATCACGAACGTTTTGATGGGACAGGCTATCCGGAAGGATTAAAAGGCCACTACATACCTTTGATGGCTTCTATTATTGCAGTCGCGGATTCCTACGACGCCATGAATACAAACCGACCGTATAGGCCCGCTTTATCTAAGAAAGAGATATTGGATGAGATAAAGAAGGGCATGGGTACTCAATTTCATCCCTTAGCCGCAAAAGTTCTCACAGAATTGTACCACGAGGGCTGCTTATAAATCCTTTCTTCTAAGAGTCTTTCCAAGAGCTAAGCTCTTGGAAAGACTTATTCTAAAAGATATCTTTTGGTTTCTTTAACTTCTTTCATATATAAGGCGTTATCGCAAAGAAATTCCTCATATTTCTTAACATTGTTATCAAACTGACTAAGAATTGGCTCGAGGCTGCACAAGTCATTTCTCCTTTTCCCAAGATAATCCAATAGGCTAGAATATTTCCATGTGTCTTGTCCGTATCCATGAATGAAATAATTCCGATTTATGTAAGCGGAAAGATATAGCAAGTATTCGTTTGAGTCTATAGGGATGGATTTAAACGGCCCCTGGAATAGCGATCCGGAACGTTCGTATTTGATGTTGAAATAGTTTGTGTAGCTAGTGCCGATTTTATGCATAAATTTTCTAATTCCAGCATGCGAGATCTGTTTTATGATGAAATGCATGTGATTTGGATTTAGGCAATAGGCGTTGAATTCGACCAATGGTTTCTTGATAGAGTTAAGCTTTGAGAAATCCAAGAGCTTAGCTCTTGGATTGGTACGCTTAAAGTCGCGCCACAAAAGCATCTGGCCGCCTTCCTCATCATTAAGCAACCGCAGGCATAACAAAAAGCGCTCATAGTCGTTTCTATTTATAAAGATATTGCGCTTATCTACGCCGCGATTATAGATATGGTAATATTGACCGTTAATAAATTTTGTTTTACGCATAAGTTGAGTTCTCCAAGAGCTAAGCTCTTGGAGGCTTTTGGGGAAGGCTTGCATTTGGTGGTAAGTCATTCAAACACTGAAAGCAGTCTATTTTTGCGGGGAATTTAAGCGAGATTCCGCTCTACGCTGTTTAGTATTTCCTTAGAAGAAAATGGTTTTACGATATAGTCTACAGCTCCTGCCTTAACTGCTTCAGCTGCAGTTTCAATACTCTTATAACCAGAAATAATAATTACCTTTGTTTCAGAGTTATCTTGTTTAATGTTTTTTAATATATCCAGGCCATTTGTCTTGGGCATTTTTATGTCTAGTAGTATAAGATCGAATTTCTGTCCAGTAGCAATACATTTAAGGCACTCTCTGCCGTCATTGCAGAATGAAAGCTCGTAGTCGTCCTGTAAAATTAAGTTTAAACTTTCCCGAATCCCAACTTCATCATCACAAATAAGAATTCTTTTCTTTGACATCATAAAACTCCTTTCTAGAACGCAACTGGGGAAGTCACTACTAGACACTTTGAAATCTTCTTACCTATATTTATAAAGCGATGGGGAAGAGCAGCGTTAAAATACAGGCTGGTTCCCTTTTTTAAATCATACTTTTTGCTATCCATATTTATCTGAATTTGTCCCTCAGTGCAAAAGACGAATTTTTCGATTCCTGCTGCATTTTGCTCTATGTGTGTCTTTCCTCCTGATTCAAGGATCAAAAGTTGAGGCAGCATGTTTTTCTTCCGCGCATTTTTAGTCAAGAGAATTGATTTTGTTTTTTCATCATAAGAGAACATCTCTACATCTTCAGCCTCTTTTTCACCTATGGCTGATATTTCTTCCTGTGGAATATCTAGGCCTTCGTATAAATCCTTTAAGTTAACATTCAAGGCTTCACATATCTTCATGTGTGTCCTAAGTGTTCCTGCGGTAATATTATTCTCGATCCTGCTCAATGTAGCCTTCCCCACACTGGATTTTCTAGCAATGTCATCAAGAGTTAAGTCTAAAGATTTTCTCAGCCTTTTAAGTTTCTCGCCAATAACCATTAACACCCCCGCAAATATTTTACTTTTAAGTTTACGTAACAGAGGATATCATATAATTAGGTCTGCGTCAAGAAAAATTTTAAAAACGGAACTTTAATTTCTTTAAAGGAATAAAGTTATCGAAAACGGAAAAAAGTACTTGACAAAAACGGAACAATGTGTTAAGCTTCAAATAGCAAAAAAGAAAGCGCTACTTTTAATTCTTTCCAAATAATATGTTATGCTGCTTATAATAAAGATTAGTCTCGGAAACCAAGGGAGACACAAGCCAGTGTTTCAGCTATCCAAAGGATTGGTTAAGATGACAGGGCTATTTATCCTACCACAGTATCTAATTCTACTTACCCTTATACTTACAATTAACCTTAACAATATTGCTTTTGCAGATCCAGTAAATCCAAGTGAAAACCTTAAGCGTAAATATTATACTGATGTTATTGCTCTAGACCGCACACCTCCCAGTACGCCTGTAGTTATTGATGATGGCCAATATACCACCTCCTCAACCCAACTTCATGCCAGTTGGAGTTCAAGCGACCCTGAGTCAGGTATTAATGGATATCAATATGCTATTGGCACAAGTCCTGGCGCAACAGATGTAGTTAACTGGATATCCCTAATATTCCAAACCGAGGTTACCCATACAGGATTAAATCTAACTGAAGGGCAAAGTTATTATTTTACTGTTAAAGCCAGAAATGGTCATGGTTTCTGGTCAGAACCTGGAAATTCAGATGGAATAATTCTAGATTCAACACCACCAATTATTACCGAAGTTATAGATGATGGTAGTACTACGTATGATAGGACACAATTGCATGCAACTTGGCAAGGCCAAGATGATGGAGCACCTATTGAGGAATACCTGTATTCCATTGGCACAGGTCCTAACTTAACAGATGTTCTAGATTGGACATCTGTTGGGCTGAATACAGAAATAACAGCTACAGGCCTCTCTCTTATAGTAGCTCAAACATATTACTTTAATCTGAAAGCCAGGAATGCCGCTAATCTTTGGTCTGATGTTAATTCTTCCGATGGAATAACAGTATTGAATCAATCACCCCAAATAAGCTCACTATTACCAGACAATAGTTCTACATTTACAGAACAAGATACAATTGATATAGAAGTTCAAGCCCAAGACCCTGACCAAGATGATTTAGAATATCGCTATTTGGTTGAGGGAGAAGTTGTTCAGGATTGGATTCCTTTGAATACGTATTCATGGCAGACGCAAACAGGAGACGTGAGGTTTAAGACAATCACAGCAGAAGTAAGAGATGAATATGGCGATATAGATTCTGCTGAGACGAACGTATTTATATTTAGAGCTCCTCCGCAGCCAGAATAATTAGTAACCAGTAAGCTTGTAACTAGTAATTCGTAATTAATATGGAAAAGAAAATAAGGAACTTTTATGATTTGGATACTTGGAAAAAGTCGCATAAGTATGTTTTAGGAATTTATAATATAACACGAAAATTACCTAAAGAAGAAATTTACGGTATAACTAGTCAGTTAAGAAGAGCTGCTTCGTCAATTTCTGCGAATATTGCAGAGGGTTTTAATAGATATCATTATAATGATAAAGCAAGGTTTTATTATAATGCTAGAGGTTCACTCAGTGAAACACAGAATTTTCTGTTTTTGTCGAGAGATTTATCTTTTCTTTCGGAGAGTGAATTTAAGCATTCATTCAACCAAAGCGAAGAAATTAATAAACTCATTAATGGCTTGATTCGTTCAATTGAGAGACAAAAATAAATTATTAGTTATTAGTTACTAGTTGCGAGTTACGTTTTTTTTGAGATAGATATGAATTACAAAAAAACATTAACCTTTAGATTGATTTCGATGCTTTTAGTTTTGCTGCACATTTGCGTTTTTTATTTTAGAGACGCAGCAATTGTATTTGCGCAAGATAACGAGGTTGTAGAGGCAGATTCAAAAGAAATTGAGGGCGCTGTAGCTGATATTGATTCAGAACAAAGCGGGGAAGGTGAATCACAGCAGGCGCCCAAATCTGAAGAGGGTGGCGAAGAGCCACTGCCTATGGATAGCGGTGGTTCAGAATCTCAAAGCAGTTCTATGGCTTTCAATTCTGGCGCTCTGCAAAATCTTAAGCCTAGTTTATTTACTGGTGCTTTAACTTATTCCTTGCCTATCGCTGTTCCTGCGGGCAGAAAGGGAATTCAGCCTAATATCGCCTTGACTTACTCATCTCAGAATGGAAATGGATCTTTGGGCATGGGTTGGTTTATGGATTTAGGTTCAATTGAACGTTCTACAAAAAGAGGTGTGCCTAAATATGATTCCTCAGATACATTTATTTTTAAATCCGGGGGCTCAACAGTAGAATTAGTAAACATTGGTGGTAATGAATTCCGCGCCAAGATAGAAGAAGCATTTATGAAATTTACATTCGATGGGAATTCATGGATAGTTAAAGACAAATCCGGGATTACGTATTATTTTGGCCAAACTACTGCTTCGCAGCAGAATAATGGTTCGGATGTGTTTAAGTGGTGCTTAGACAAGGTCCAAGACACCTTAGGCAACTACATGAGCCTTACCTATATTAAGGACGAGGGACAGATTTATCCTGATACAATAGATTACACAGGAAATGATATTGTTCAGCCAAATTTAAGCTCAACTTTCCAAGTTGATTTTGATTATATTGATAGCAGGGCTGATTATTTTTTCAGCTACCGTTCAAACTATTTGATCAAGACAAATAAGTTGCTTTCAACTATTACAGCAAAGCAAAATGGTTCGCGCATAAGAAAATATGCTTTATCTTACCAGCAAAGCTTGGGCACAAAAAGAATGCTTTTGAGTTCCATAGTTCAATACGGGCTAACTGATTCTTCATCTTTGCCGCCAATTGAATTTACCTACCAAGAGAAGCCATTCACTTTTTCTGATATTACAACTTGGGGCAATATTCATGATTTTGGAAATAATGATTGGAAGGCAATAAGAAAAGTAAGCGGAGAACATACATACGTTGACGCTTTAGATATTAATCGCGATGGTTTAACAGATAGGGTTTTTAGAGGATATACAAGCTCGGAGTACGATAGATTATGGGTTCAATTAAACAATGGTTCTTCTTTTGACAATTTACAGGCTTGGTCTTATATCGCAGCGCAATCAGGTCAAAATGATAGGGCATCGATTCGCCATGCATCTAGCCATTGCTACATGAACACTTTTGATATTAATGGCGATGCTCTACCAGATAGAATACACGTTTACTATAATAATGATCACAGCCAATGGGAAGTGGAGATAAATAATGGTAGTGGTTTTGACGGTAGTATTGCCTGGACCAATATTGCGGGAAGTGCATGGCATCCTGAATATACAAAAATATGGGGATTTACTTATGATCCACCCGTATGGGGGCATATTGATTTGTTTGATATCAATGGTGACGGCAAGCCTGATAGGGTGTTTCGTGTTTCAGAAAGCGACCGCTGGCGTGTACAATTAAATAATGGGAGCTGTACTTTTGACGACAACGTTGAATGGCTCAATGTTCAATATCACACTCATTCAAGCGAAAGTTACATAAGAACAGGAGGCTCCAGTCTTTATTTTGCCACCTTTGATATTAACGGCGATGGTTTACCCGATCATCTTATGGATAATACTACTTCTGACAATACTTGGCAAGTTCAATTCAACAATGGTAGAAGTTTTGAGGATAGACAAGGGTGGGGCCCTTTAGAGAATCTTCATGGCCCATGGTCATATATGGGTTATGGCGACCCCGTCAAAGTATCAACCGTTGATATTAACGGTGATGGTTTGCCGGATAGAGTCATGCGCAATTATGATAATCAATATGATCCCTGGCAAGTACAAATTAACAACGGCCATAGTTTTGAGCCGATTGCAGAGTGGGGGCCAATAATCCATAATAATAATTCTGACAGAGCTCATATTAGGGCCGGCAATACAACGATGAAAGTAGACTTTTTTGATATTAACGGCGACGGCCTGCCGGATAGGATAATGTTAGATCCAACAGATACCTGCGATCACTGGGATGTGCAGTTAAATAATGGTCCGCATCCGGATTTGCTGGAAACAATTTCAAATGGGATTGAGGGAGAAGCTCAAGTTGTTTATGATACCTATATTGGCCACGATAATACAGAGTCAGCCGATAAGGGCAATCTTGGTTTTCCGGTAAATGTTGTTACTCAAATTCAAACTTCTGATGGCCGGGGTAGCTCTTATTCGTCTAGTTATAGTTATGATAAGGGTAAGTTTGATTATTCAGAGCGTGAATTCAGAGGATTCGGAAAGGTCACAGCTACTGATGTGCAGGGTAATTATTCAATCAGTTACTTCCATCAGGGAGACTACGACAAAGGCAGGACCTATAAACAAGAGACATATGATTCATCGGGAGTGATTCAGGCTAAGACAGAAAGTGATTGGTTCTTCCATTGGGATGATCCATGGTCCGGCTATCCAGATTCCAAGTTTCTATATTTAGCTGAAGTTAATAATTATACCTATAATAACGGCAATCCCACAAAAAGAACCAAAACCGAGTATCACTACTGGGCCGAACCTCACTTCGGCAATCCTACCCATATTTATGATTATGGCGAAGTTAATCTAGAAGATGGTAGCGATATAGGAGAAGACATGGTATGTACTTATATAGGTTATGTCTTTAATGACTTAGATTGGATTCTTAATCTGCCAGTTCTTATTTTTGTTTATGATATAAACGATAATGATATTTCACAAAAATTCTTTTATTACGAGGGACATGAGGACTTATGGGATATACCCCTACACGGATTATTGACTTATGAAGGAGGCCCGTGTTATAACCCAATAACTGGTGGCGAGACATGGACTGGAATGAGTTATGATTATGATGATTATGGGAACTTAATCTCCGCCACAGACTCAAATGGTAATACAACCACTACAACCTATGATTCCACCTATCATATCTATCCGCTTACAGTTACCAATGCTTTAGGTCACACAGTTGCAACCCAGTATTATGGAGTAAACGGAATTCCTTTAGACGATGGCCAGGGTTTTAAAGGTTTATTTGGCCAGATAAAGTCAGCACAGGATCCTAACGCAGTTATAAGCTACAATACTTATGATGATCTGGGAAGATTGGAAAAATCCATCGGCCCCAATGATTCTATAGATTATCCCGCAGCAATTAATGAATACGATCTGGATGTGACAGATCCTTTAGCTGATCCGCTAAAACTTACCAAAAGAATTAAAGTAGTAAATAGCCCGTCGTCTTGGGATTATCCAGACTATTATATAAGTTATTCATTTTATGATGGTATGGGTAGGCTTATCGAATCAAAGTCTCCGGCAGAAGCGGATCCGCAGACCGAAACTCCGCGCCAGATTATCTCAGGGATTACAGAGTATAACTCCAGAGGCATGGTTGATAAAAAGTATCTGCCGTATTTTGTGGATTCCAGCCCAGATTTTGTTGCGCCGACCTATGCGCAGGCATATTCAAGTTTTCAATATGATGGCTTAGGTAGGGTTATACAAACCACCAATCCCGACTTAACTTATTCTACAACAAGCTATAGTGATTGGACAGTTACAGTCACAGATGAAGAAGGACACTATAAAACCTACTACTACGATGCTCGCAAAAGATTGATCCAAGTCAATGAACACAATGATGGCCAGACTTACTCCACAACCTATGCCTATGATACCTTAGGTAACCTTATTGGAGTTACAGATAACCAGGGTAATACTACAACTATCACTTATGATACTCTGAGTAGAAAAGTTCAGATGAATGATCCGGATATGGGAATCTGGAGTTATGAATATGATGATGTGGGAAATTTAACAAAACAAACTGATGCAGCCGGCCAAGAACTTGAATTTAGCTATGATGCCTTAAATCGCCTCACGCAAAAAACTATCCAGCAGGCCCAGGCTGTAACCTATGAATATGATGACCCGGCAAAGCAGTATTCAACCGGCAGATTAACCAAAGTCACCTATGAAGCCGGCCAGACAGAGTTCTTCTATGATAATTTAGGTAGAGAGGTCCAGTCTATAAAGACAGTTGATGGGATAGATTACGATGTTCAAAGGACATATGATTCTCTGGATAGGCTGGCTACTTTAACCTATCCCGACATAGAAGTAGTTAACTATACGTATAATCCACAAGGCATTGAGACAGTTGTGGGCTCATCAACTTATGTTTCAAATATAGATTACTCCCAGACTTCTCAAATTACCAAAATAGAATATGGTAATGGAGTTGTAACTACATATGACTACGATCCCCAGACTCTGCGTTTAGAACATCTAAACAGCGAGCATCAAGGATCGAGCATCCAGGATCTACAATACACATTCGACAACGTAGGAAATATTTTAGGCATCACAGACAACATCAATACCGGCACCCAGACATTTGAGTACGATGATTTAAGCCGTCTGGCCTATGCTAATGGTGCATCCTACGGCGCGATAAATTACTCTTATGATTCAACGGGGAATATTTTAACTAAAGGTACGCTTACTTTGGATTATTCGGATGTGCGTCCTCACGCGGTCTCATCTTATACAGATTCTTCAACCGGTCATACCGTAGATTTTGCCTATGACGACAATGGTAATATGCAGACGCGCACAAACCAGCAAACTAACGAGCAAACAAGTTATTATTACGACTATGAATCACACCTGATACAAGTGGAGCAGATTTATCCGCAAGGCCAGCAGGTAGGAGTAACTTTAGAGTTTGAGCAGGGTTGGAACTTCTTTTCGCTGCCGGTGATTCCCGATAATCCCTTGATCTCAGATATCTTCTCAGGGTTTGCTATAGGAGATGATTATGACCAGATCTCTAGATACGACCCTGCGACCGGAGAGTTTAATAGCTATGTTGGTGACCCTATATTTGATGAATTTGATACCTTGGAATTCGGTAAGGGTTATTGTATATTTGTAAATAATCCAGCGGGAATGAACGTAATAGTTACCGGCACAACGCCAACGCTGCAGGATATATCTTTGGCAACTGGTTGGAATTTGATTCCTTATCCGTACCTGTCCAGCCGTTCCACGCAGCAGGCGCTGGGAAATTTAGAATACGGCGTTGACTATGATTTGGTTTTAAGTTATAATCAATCAACTGGAGAATTTATTGAATATCCCGGTTCTTTAACAGAGCTCGAGCCAAATAAATCATACTACTTGCACTGTTTGCAGGATAGTGTATGGAATTTAGAGTCTCTTTCCCGCACAACCGACTTCTACTACGATGGTGATGGAGGAAGGGTAAAGAGGCGCTCTGAAATAGATAGTGCCCAAACTACTACTTATATCGGCTCGCTCTTTGAGAAGTTAGATTATGATGATCCCGGTCAGCCCACCGTAACCAAGAAGCACATCTATGCCGGCTCAAACAGAGTTTGTGTAGTCGAGGATGGGGCCGCTAAATTCTATCACGGCGACCACCTCGGCTCATCTAATTTGATTACCGATGAGAATGGTGCGCAAATCGCTCTCTATGAATACAGGCCGTTTGGAGCGGTCTCCAGTCAATCAGGTACTTATGCCACAGACATAAAATTCACTGGAAAGATTCAGGATGATACGGGCTTGTACTACTACGGCGCCCGCTACTATGATCCGGTGATCGGCAGGTTTATTTCACCCGACACAATTGTCCAAGCACCCCAGGATCCGCAGACACTCAACCGCTACGCCTACTGCCGCAATAATCCGGTAAAGTATGTTGATCCGACGGGGCATTGGTGGTTTATACCGTTGCTTATTAAGGCGATTGTTGGAGCTGCTATTGGTTCCCTCGTAGGTGGCGCACTCGCAGCAATTACAGGTGGCGATATTGGCCAGGGATTTGCTATGGGTGCCATAAGCGGAGCAGTTATGGGTGGAATAGGAGGTTTTGGATTTAAAGGCGGATTAGCGATTTTAGCTAAAGGTGTGGGTGGTGCTGCCTCAGGTGCAATAAATGCTTCTGTATTTGGAGGAGATGTTGGAAGATGGGCCATGGTTGGAGGTTTAAGCGGATTAGCTTTTGGTTCAATTAGCCAGCTTGGCGTGGCGGCAGATGGTTCTAGTACTTGGCAATGGGATTTAGGTCGTATGGGTTTATCAGGGGTAGCTGGTGGAGCGATTTCAGAAATAGCTGGAGGTTCTTTCGGGGAAGGGGCTGCATTTGCAGGTGCTTTTGCCGGGGCTGATTTTCTCTATAGAGGTGTAATGAATACTAATCCTAAAACTAAAGGAAAAAGAGGGACAATGAAAACAGCAGGTGCACCAGGACAGCCAAGGTTGGACAAGAATAATAAGCCTTTAGAAGTCGATGTTTCCAAAAATCCAAATACTGTTGGTCTTGTCGAACAATCTGGGGCTAGTGGTTTTGTGCATTTCCTTGCCGGCGAAACAGGACCTGTAATGAATTTTTTTGGAATGAGAATCCCTGGTTTTCAGGACATGTCTAAATTCCATGACAATATTACAACTGGCTTTAGAAACATCTTCGGAAAAACAGCGAATAGTTTACTTTTTAACTTTCCATCAATGGCTCCTTCTTACGCTATAAATGTCATGAGCGCTGCTATGAATGATTACCCAGCTTTAGTTGGACAGTCTGAGCTATACGGAGAAGAGTCGAATTAAAATATGATGAAATTTATCTTAATTATCTTAATATGTATGTGTTTGACTGGTTGCGCAGCCATAAGCGAATATTATCATAGTCAACCTATGGATATTGGGACTGACTATAAGTTTTGGCCAGCGAATGAAATAGTAGCATTTAACTTAGAAGATATTAAATTATATCTACAGCCCCAGAACTCATTTGTTGCTGCAAATGGGGGAATGCTCTTATTGCCGATACCGTTCATGGAGCCGAGAAAAGAAATAGAAGAAGACTATTCAAAGGGTACGTATTTGTTTAAAGAAGATGCTTCTTATATCGAGGATATCGTAGAAGGCGATTATTTTTATATAGAAATACTAATGAGGGTTAAAAAGGATGGCTTCTCTTTTAATCCAAAAGAAGTATATTTGGAGTTAGAAAATAAAGAATATATTCGGGCCAGTAAGTACATAGTGCCAAATATGGAATTGTGGGGACCTTCTAAGTCTGATAGGTCTTATTTGCTTCGTCCAGCTAAATATTCTTGGAGAAAAGAAAGTAATGAACAAGCTGTAAGTAAATACTTCAAAATACCTCCAAAAGAATATGTAGGATTTGCTATTCGTTTTGATTACCCAACACCAAATCCAGGCACGCCTTTTAACATTGAAATAAAAGGATTAAAGCGTTTTGAGAGTATAGTGCCTATTCCTGAAATTAGGTATAAAGATAAAAAAATATACAGAGATTGTAGGACTTCATAAAAAAATTAAGGTAAGTTTAGTAAGTTTAACACCGTTTCCCAAACCAATCGGGAAACTGTCCCCAGGGAATAAATAGGATTTTATGAAGAGGGTGTTTAGGGATGTTCCCCAATAATAAGTTATAGTATAAGTAATAACTAAGAATCGTCGGAAGAAAGCAAGGATTACGTATTTAATTACGTAATTATTTTTTCCCCTAATCTGTTCCTAAAATGGAAATAGAATGACCCTTTTGAAAAAGATTAATCACCTTGACAAAATGTACATAATAATGTATACTTTTATTGGAGGTGGTTGAGATGACCATAACTATTCCTTTAACAGAATTACGGCCAAAATTACCAAAAATCATGGATAGAGTATCTAAATATTTTGATCGCTGTGTTGTTACCCGACACGGAGAACCAGAGGCAGTGATAATGAGCATAGAAGATTACGAAAGTATTTTAGAGACGATGGAAATTCAGGCAGATAAGTCTCTAATGCGAAGGCTCAACAAGGCAGATGGAGAGCTAAAAAAAGGCAGGGGTGCAGCTTTAGAGAAAATAAGAAAGGAACTCGGCCTTGTATAAAGTTGTACTTCTTTCTGAAGCTAAGAAAATCTACAAAAAACTTTTTATTTCTAACAAAAGCGTCTTTAGGCGTATTGATAATGCATTAAAAGCGTTAAGATTCGATCCCTTTATTGGAAAACCTCTTAAAGATAGACTAAAAGGCAAATATTCTTTGAGGGTTGGCGTTTATCGTATCATCTATTCTGTGGTGAAACACGAGGTAAGCATTTATGTATTAGATATTGGGCATCGTAGAGAAGTTTACAGATAATTTTTTTTGGATGCTAAGTTCCCAAAATGGAACAGCAGATAGACAAAACAAGAAAGAGAGGTGAAAGTGATGGATACCGAATTAAAATTCAAAGTTACCAGATTGCATAAGCTGGACGGAGAGGGTAGCTTAAAAGCCTTCGTAGATATCGCCCTAAATGAGTCGCTGTTGCTTAAGGGCTTGCGCATCGTTGAAGGAAGAAACGGGCTGTTTGTTTCAATGCCCAGAGAAAAAGGTAAGGATAACCGCTGGTATGAGACTGTTCATCCCATGTCAAAACAAATCAAGGCTCAAATTTCTCAGGCTATTCTTTCTGTTTATAACAATCAAAACGTCTAATTTAGTAACTAGTTCTTAATCACTTTTAAAAAGTATAAAGGAAGTTAAGATTAGTATCGGTTTATCCCTCGCATAAGCGCTTTGCGCTCTGCGAGATTTCCGCCAAAGGCGGACCCGCCTCTGGCGGGAATTCGCGCAGATAACTTACGCTCCTTGTAGTCGCGTAAGTGATGCGCTCATTAAAGGAAGGTGTGAAATGAATTCAGTTATACAAATGGAACAAAGAGACAATAGCCTAACCTTTGACTCCGGCATGGAATTAATTTGGTTTCTGGAAGATGCTTATGAGCAAAAGAATGCTGAAAAATTTCTCTCCGTAGTTTCTTTTGACTTTAAAAAAGACTTTTTAAGACTAAAAGCTCAACTGGAAAAGGATTTCAGCGAAATCGAAAGATTAAATCTCTACGTGCTCTTAGTATCCAAACATAGAGATTTTTTCCAAGACACATGTTCGTATGATATCTGTTGGTCCAAAAGGCTAAAAAGGCAAAATGAAGCATATTGGCAGAGAGAATTTGGCAAGGCAAAGATTGTCTTTAAAACGCATCCTATCTTTCAACAGGGTAATTTATTAGTCTATGATATCTGTGGCCACAGTCCATTCTAGTTAACTTTATTTATCGATGGAGCATGCGGGGAGTCTCAGGGGTACAAAAAAACACCTCCTGTTTGAAGATCTCTGCTGCGGCTCCATCGATAATTTTAATCAAAAGGAGGTCAATAGTCATGAAGGTATTAAAAGTTACGTTTGTTAATTTTTTAGTTTTATTTTTATTGGTTGTTTTTATGCAGGGGCCTAGCTTTGCGTTACAGGATAAGATGAGGTTATTAAGCGAAGAAGAGATAATATCTCTTTCTACGGATTCAGACAACCAACAAGTTTTCTATGCGGCTTCAGAAGAAAAAGTTTATAAGACAATTGATGGTGGTAGCAGCTGGCAAAAGATATTTAATATTAGACAAGCTAATAAGAAGATTAATGAAGTGTATGCTGGGCCTAATTCAATTGAGAGCATTTATGTACTTACTCGGGAAGGCCTCTATAGGAGTAGCGATCAAGGCCGCGATTGGAAGAAGGTATTCAAGGGAGGCTCAGACTTAGAGGGTAACTGTCTTTCTATGTTGAAGACTTCCAAGGCAATATTCTTAGGCACCGAAGAAGGTTTGTTTACAAGTCAAAATCAAGGCAAAACATGGCAGAAAACATTTGATCATTTTTCAGATAGTGTAGTTTCATTAATAGAAGGTAGTGATAAGATCGTATACTTAGCAACCGAGAAAGGGGTCTTCGTTTCAGAGGATAACGGTAAAAGCTGGGAAAGGATATATGTGACTTATCGCTCAGAGATTCCTTCGGAGGATTATAGTGACTATGATGGAGATGTATCTGATCAGGTGCTTAATATAAAGAGTATGGCAATTTCGAGCCAGGGCTTGTATATCGCTACGGCTAAAGGGTTATTTTCTACAAATAACAAGGGCAAAAAGTGGAAAAGCTTAACAAAAATCGGGTTGCCATCGTTAAATATACGTTCAATGACAGTATCAAGAGATGAGGAGCTTTATGTCGCTTCTGATAAGGGAATTTTTCAATTAGGCGAGAACCGATGGCAGCGAGTTGGCGATCGATCACTATATAAGAATTTTAGTGATTTGAGTATAGATAAAGAAGGAGTTTTATTAATTGCAGGGACAGGAGGGGTTTATAAGCTGAACATAAAAGAGGAGGCGCCCAAAGATGGCAAGACAATTCAAAAAGTTAATTATAATAAGCAAGACATCGAAAAAATATTTGAAGGAGAACCGACAATAGAGCAAGTGCAAAAGGCTGCGATAAAGTATTCGGAAACTAACATTAATAAAATATACAGCTGGCGAAGACAGTCAAGATTAAAAGCGCTTTTTCCATCATTTAGTGTTGGTTACGACAAGGTTATCTATGGTTCTTCGTCTGGTGCGATGGCGATAGGGCCACGAGATTGGGATATGAATATAAGTTGGGACCTTGCAGATTTTATTTGGAGCAGTGATCAAACGAGTATTGACTCGAGATCGAGATTAACAGTTCAGCTAAGGCAGGATATCCTTGACCAAGTAACAAATCTCTATTTTGAGAGGAAGCGCTTAAAGGCCGAGTTTTTATTATCGCCACCAGAAGATGAAGTTGAGAAATTGTATAGAAATCTTGAAATACAGCAGGTTACGGCGGATTTAGACGGGTTGACTAATAATTTCTTTTCTCGATTTATGCAAAAAAATAAAGAAAATTCGCAGAAAATTTAGCAAATTTCCCGCCGAAATTATTTTAAATTTCCCTTTGACTTTTATAGTTTATTATGTTAATATTTTACTTAGCAAAGCTAAATATTAACCTAGTTAACATGGCTCAGGATATCAGTGATATCCTGAGTAAATTCGCCAGAACGACTTATGTTCACTGTTGTTCCATAAGTCGTGGGCTCATTTAAGGGGTGAAAGATGGCCTCAACCGATGAAGAAGCGAAAGAATTCAGCGCGCTGCATGCACGAATGATCACGGGATTAAAGGGTAGT
>CAZFPS010000013.1:24476-33754 GCA_964520705.1 uncultured Planctomycetia bacterium
TTCCTGCCTAGCGAAGAAGTTACTCCTCAGCAGATGATCACAATCCTCACGATTAGCGAATTAAAATCTTGTAAGGTCAGTATAATTTCCAAAAGGATGGGGATTTCTCCACCAGTTGTAACCGGTCTGGTTGATCGCCTGGTCAAGAGTGGTTATGTAGCCAGGATGAGGGATTCTCAGGACCGCAGGATAGTTTTCGTGAAGCTGACAAAGAGAGGTATTACCTATGTAGGTAAGTTTAGAAAGGCGATGCAGAAGAAGTGGAAGCAGATATTAGTATATTTGACAGAGAAAGAAAGATTAGCATATATAAAGATCATAAATAAATTAATGAAGGCAATCGAGAAAGAAAAAGCCAAAAATGCGTAAATTCGTATTGATCATAATTGTTATTTCAATTCTGCAGCTTTCTTTAACTGGTCAGCTTGGCGCTAATGACAAAGAGCAGGTAGAACTCTCCTTAATAAAGGTAAGCGAGTTGGCGCTGGAGAATAACTTAGATATACAGCTTACCAAGTTCGATGCCTATATAAAGCGCAATGATTTATATGATGCAATATCTGTTTTCGATACGATTTTAAGCGCCAGCATAGCATACGAAGATGACCAGAGGCAGACAGCTTCCACATTAGCCGGAACAAAATCTAAGACTACAGATTATGCATTCGATCTAGAAAAGAAACTACCCACAGGCACAACGCTGGGATTAGGTTTTGACCATGCCCGCAATTGGTCGAATTCTCCTTTTGTATCCACTAATCCTTATCACGATTCACAGGTTACTCTTTCAATCACCCAGAATATAGGTAAGAATTTTTTTGGTCTGATTGACCGCACAGATATTAAGATTACTAAATTGGATATTGAGAATTCAGATTATTCATCCATTGATAAGATCGAGGAGTATCTGGCGGGCGTACAAAAGGCCTACTGGAAGGTCATCTTGAATAGAGAGAAGGTAAGGATCAGGGAAGAGATGTTGGATAGGGCCGAGTCACTATATAAAATTTATCAGCAGAAGACTAAAATTGGCTTGGCAGAAAATCCTGACCTCTATGCGGCAGAGGCCAATATGAATATCCGCAAAAATCAACTCCTGGGCAGCCAGAACGACCTGAGAATGGCTGAGAATGACCTCCTACTCAAATTAAATATGAAAGACAGGGAGAAAGTGGAGATGGTAATTGGAGAGGAGTTGGGAGTAGAAGGCATACAGGAGCAGGATTTTGTTGAGAGCCTGAAGATGGCCATTGATAACAGGAGGGATTATCAGAGCGCATTTAACGAAGTAGAGTCAAAGAGGCTAAATGTTGTCAGAAAGAAGAACAGCACCTGGCCGGAGATAGACCTAGAGGCCTCTATTGCCAGAAATGGTGTGGCCAAGTATTATAAGGACGCTATGAATGATATTGTTGGAGAGAATAATCCCAAGTACTATTACGGGATAAAATTTAAGTATCCCTTAGAGAATAGTTCAGCCAAAGGTAAATACGAGAGCGCCAAGTTAGAACAGGCCAAGTCCTTGATTCTGCTTAAAAAGCAAGAGAGAGAAATTGTCGTCGAGATAAATGATTCAGTAGGCACGGTAAATACAACTTTAGAAAAGGTAAGAAATAATTATACGGTAGTAAGCTTACAGCAGAGGAAACTGGAAGAAGAAGAAAAGAGGTTTAAATTAGGGCGTTCTAACAGTGATACATTAATACGCTATCACGATGACCTGTTAGCAGCGAAAATTAGCCTGATTGATTCATTGCATCAATTTAATAGCGATTTTATAGATTTAAGACTAGATGAAAACTCGCTCTTAGATGAATACTGGAAGGATACGTTATGAAGATTGTAGATTTTTCAGTTAAACATAGCCTGTTTGTCAATCTGCTTTCGGTGTTTGTGATTGTGGCCGGTCTTGTAGCTATGTTTCAGTTGCGCAGAGAGGCCTTCCCAGACATCTCCTTTGATAAAGTCATCATATCCACGATTTATAAAGGTGCCTCGGCGGAAGAAGTAGAGAAACTAGTTACCACCAAGTTAGAGAAAGAAATAAGGGAGGTTGATGATATAGAAAATATTTACTCTTCTTCTATCGAAGGGGCTTCTCTAATCAATTTAGAGATAAGTTTAGATGCCAAGGATAAGAAGAAGGTGATTAACGATATTCAGAAGGCCGTAGACAGGGTCACGGACCTGCCCGAAGGTGTTGATGATCGGCCCATCGTTACGGAAATCACTTCCGGCAAGATCCCGGTAATAAAGATTGCCTTGAGCGGCGATATGGATGAGTTTAAGTTAAGAGACTTGGCAGATGCCCTGAAAGACAGGTTTGAGGATATAAACGGCGTAGCTTCTGTGGTCCGCAGCGGCTGGCGCGATGAAGAGTACTGGGTTGAGCCGGACTTAGCTAAGATGAGAGATTACCACGTTTCTATCGAAGAGATCATGGATAGCCTGGCCAAGAGAAACGTAGCCATCCCTGGTGGAAAGTTAAGAGACAGCAACCAAGAGTACATTATTAGGATCATGGGAGAGTTTATCACCAGAGAAGAGATAGAGAATGTGGTGATTAGGGCCAATGACCAAGGTAACTGGTTAAAAGTAAGAGATGTCGCCAGAGTAAAGCACACATTTGAAGAAGAGAAGATTACCGAAAGGGTCATGGGTACTCGCGCTGTTACGCTTACGGTTATAAAGAGGGAGAAAGGCGACGCCATAAAGATCGTGGAAGATGTGAAGAAGACGATAGATGAGTTTAAGAGCATCTCTGCACAAGATATAAAGATCAGTTCTTTTTACGATATGTCCTTTTATATACAGAGGCGGCTAAAAGTCCTCAGGTTTAACGGGACGATTGGGTTGTTAATGATTCTGGGAATTCTATTTCTCTTTTTAGAGCCCATTCCTGCGCTGATGACCTCCTTGGGAATTCCTATTTCATTCCTGGCGACCTTATACGTGATGAACCTTTTGGGTATGAGTATTAACCTTATTACCATGTTTGGCCTGGTGGTCGTCTTGGGCATAATTGTCGACGACGGGATTATAATCTCTGAAAATGTCTATCGCTATCTGGAGAAAGGACTACCTCCTAAGCAAGCTGCTATTAAAGGCGCCTCAGAAGTAGCCGCGCCGGTAATCTCCACGGTCCTGACTACGATCGCGGCTTTTAGCCCGCTATTATTTATGACCGGTCTTTTAGGTAAGTTTATCAGAAACATTCCTTTTGTCATTATTATCGCTCTTACAGCTTCTTTAATTGAGGCATTTGTTATACTGCCTTCTCACTTGGCGGATTTTGCCAAGCCGCTTAAAAAGGGGAGTATCGATGATAAGGAGAAGGCACACTGGTTGGTAGTATTAAGAGAGAAATATAGAAAACTATTAAAGGGCGCTTTGAATAATCGTTATAGGGTGGCTTCGGGTATAGTGGCTTTGTTTTTTGTTTGTATTTTGATAGTAAGGTTCGTAATACCGTTTACTCTTTTCGGGGCCGGAGGCGTAGAGCAGTTTCAGGTTAGGGCAGAGGCCAAGAAAGGGACATCCTTAGAGCGTATGAGCGAGTTGATGGTCCCGGTAGAAAAATTTATTAGTGAGATACCCAAAAAGTATATGGAAACTTATGAGACAATAATCGGAGAGGCGTCTGAAGAGAGGGGTTTTGATCCGGAGGCAAAGTCAGGCAGTAATCATGCCGGGATGACTGTATATCTTACGGCTAGCCAACAGAGAGCTAAGACCGCAAACGAGATAATGGATGAATACAGGTTAGGCCTTGAGCAGTTAAAAGAACAGATGCCAGAATTTGAAAAATTATATTTTAGGGAAATTAAAGAGGGGCCTCCTGTAGGTAAAGCCATAGATATAAGGGTAAGAGGCGAAAACTTCTCGGTCATCAATGAGATAATAGCTAAGATAAAAAGCTTCATGGCTACGATTGAAGGTGTTAAGGATATTAATGATTCCTATGATCTGGGCAGCCAGGAGGTGCAGATTATAGTAGATGAACAAAAGGCCAGCGCGGCGTATCTAAGCGTAGGACAAATTGCTAGGTCAGTAAGGAGTGCTATCGAAGGCGGCTTAGCCACGACCATAAAGCGCTCAAAGGCAGAGGATGAGATAAAGGTGTTGGTCAGGTTGGCTAAACAAGACCGCGATACGCTGAGCGTATTTGAGAGTTTGCTTATTCCTAATCAATTCGGGAATTTGATTCCGCTTAAAGAAGTGGCTCATGTTAAAGAACATGTAGGCCTGCGTTCAATCGGCCACTTAGAAGGAAAGAGATTTGTCACGGTAACAGCAGGAGTTAAGGAGAAGCAGACTACTTCAGGAAAGGTCAATGCGCTGGTTAAGAATGAATTTAAGGATATCACCAAGCAGTATCCCGGATATACAGTAAAGTATGCTGGCGAAGAAGAAGAGACTCAGAAGTCCATGTTGAGTTTGCTTGCGGCTTTTGGTATAGCGGTTTTATTGATCTTCGTCATTTTGGCTACCCAGTTTAACTCTCTGGTTCAGCCCGTAGTTGTTCTACTTACCATACCTTTTGGCATGATCGGCGTGGTGCTGGCCTTTTTGATACATGGCCGCAACTTCAGTTTTTTGGCAATATTGGGTATAGTGGGATTGACCGGTATTGTGGTCAACGACTCCATAGTCTTGGTGGATTTCATTAACAGAATGCGGCGTGAAGGCATGTCGCGAAGAGAATCTATTATTGAGGCCGGAGCCTTGCGTATGAGGCCGGTCTTGCTTACCACATTTACTACGGTTGCTGGATTAAGCACGGTAGCCTATGGGATAGGGGGGAGCGATCCATTTCTTAAGCCCATGGCCTTAGCCATAGCTTGGGGTTTGGCCTTCGCCACGCTTCTTACCTTAATAGTTATGCCCTGCTTTTATGCCATTATAGATGACATATCCTTAAAAGTTGTCAAACACGGCACTGTTTTTGAGCGTAAAAACGGGAAGAAAAAGTAGTCATATTTCCTTGAAAATTACACCATAAAATGCTATACTTTTACAACTATGAAGAGGTTGTATCTTACAGTTATTTTAGGCCTATATTTTTGCTCTTTTTTTGCAGGATGTCATACTTTAGATATGCTTTCAAGAGTGAGGACTGGACATGTTGATTTTAGTGATGCCTGCGATGCTGTTATAGCTGATGACAGAGAATTTCAAGAAGCCCTTTGGTAATTATTCCAACTCGCTAATTACACAAAAATAATCCCTAGAAAACAAAAAAAACTTGACAAGAAGACAATTTTGATATACATTATTATGAGCATATGCTCATAATAAATAGGGGGTTATCATGAAGCCGAGAGGAAGACCTAAGAAGGTAAGATTAATAGGTAAGAAGCCTGAAGTAAGCCAATTTAGCCCTCGGGGAAAACCCGGCAGGCCTAATGAGGCAGATTTAACGATAGACCAGTTTGAAGCCCTAAGATTGGTCGATTATAAGGGCCTAAAACATAGGCATGCAGCTAGTCAAATGAATGTATCCAGACAGACCCTAGAAAGGATCCTTAAACAGGCCCGAAAGAACATTTCTGATGCCATAATCAATGGCAAGATCATCAGAATATTTGGTGGAAAAATAGAGTTGAAATAGCCGCAATAGATACTGAAATCCAGCCCAAAATCAGCTCAATAGTATCATTATAAACCATGAAAAGCCTCAATATGAGTCTGTGGAGCAAGGTCCTATAATATATCTTATGTTAACTTTTGTATATAGAGGATATTGGAGTCTATATGTTGAGCCACAGTAAGTTACGACATTTTGTTATTTTCCTGTGAATATAGCCATTCAAACTTACTTCTATTATAATTAACATTATTCTATATAGCTTTGTTTACCATTTTGTTCGGGGCCTGGGATTCGCTCAAACTTATGCCAGATTACTAAGACTTATCTATATTTACCGCTGAGTTTCTGTTTGCCTGTGAATCTGGCTAAGTACGGCTGGATATATGGTCCAATCGCCAAATCTGGCATTAATTTTGTCTGTTGTTAGGGCTATATTTTGCTCTATTTTCTCCTTCTCTAACAGTGGTTCTAGGGTCCTTTGTCTTAGGCCTGATACCCCAATTCCTATGGACCTGATGCTTATTCTTTGGCCTTTTTTGAGTCCTAGTATGGCCATAGAGCGCATAAAGATATCTATACCTAGATAGATGCTGGTCTGGAATGTTTTTCGCTTAGAAAACCCCCTATTTTGATTGTTGTTTAACCATACAGAAATTGTCTGCGCCTGGAGGCCTGATTCGCGTATTCTCTGGCCAACCATCTCTGATAAAAGTCTGATCCAGGCTATAATTATATAGGAATTTGAGGTTTGTCTAGGCAGTGTGTATGAGTGGCCTATGGACTTGGAAATATCCTGATTCTGGGCTTCGGGACTGTATTTTTTGGGGTTGATTTTAGTCGTCTTTTCGGGCCTCAGGCAGTCAGCCAGCCAGGCCCCAATTTTACCGAATTTCTTAATCAAAATCTGCCTGGGGAATCTAATCAACTGGCCGCACTTTTGGATGCCCAGGGCGTTCAAATGGGCCTTTAGAGCCGGGCCAATACCGCAGATTTTTTCAATGGGCATTTCTTCCAAAACGTCCAGATAGTTGGATTGGTTGATGAGTGTCAGGCCATTCGGCTTTCCCAATTTGGAACCTATCTTGGCCAGCTGCCAGCCCGGTCCAATGCCTATGGAACAGGTAATCTGGAACTTTTTTTTGACCCTCTTTTTGATGTCCTTAGCCATGGCCAGGTAGTCAATTTTCTGTGTGTCTGGAAACTCTAGATCAAACTCATCTATGGATGAATAATCTAGCTCACAGGGGTAGCTCTTTAGCATGTCAAATATCTGCCTGGATACGTACATATACTTGGCTGAATCTGTGGTTACAAAGGCCGCCTCTGGACATATGGAAAAGGCTTGTTTGGTGCTCATACCGGAATCAATGCCCAGGCGCTTGGCTTCATATGAGGCAGCGCAGACTACGGTATGGTATTTATTTCCGCGGGAACCTACTATGAGCGGCCGGCCTTTGAGGGTTGGGTTTATGGCTTGCTCCACAGAGGCAAAAAAGGCATCCATATCGATATGCAGGATCATGGTTTATTTAGTTTAAAAAGTAGGCGCTATAAATTGATGATTCTATCTATCTGCCAGGACAGGGTGATATTGGAGAAAGATATCTGATATATGCCGGAGTTGGTATCTAGGGAGAAGTAATTCAATATCGCTCTCCCCTGCCGCTCCTGCCAGAAGAAGTTCACCACTTTTACCTTATAGAGCCGGCCTCTCCAGATAAAGTAGCGCGGCTTGGCCTTGCCCTTGGCGAACAGGCAGCTTACCTGGATAGGCTCATTGAGCAGTTGGCCTTGAGACTCCTGTTGCGGCAGATTTCTGTCCCAGCGGGCTTGAGGATTAAACATAACGTAAAAACATATTCATACCACACATTTGAGTGGTTATAAGATTAAAAAAAATATTAGTGCTTTCTGATGGTGGCGATTACCTTACCGATTATCTTGAATTCATCGTGTATTGCAGAGTATCTTTTGTTTGCCGGTTCAAGGTAGGCACGATTATGTTTCTTGCGTAGTATCTTTATAGTGGCTTCACTTTCTATCAGCGCGGCTACAACATCTCCATCATCTGCCAGAGGTTGTCTCTTTACCAAGGCCAGATCTCCCTCATATATATTTTTACCGCTCATACTGTCGCCTTTTACCCTTAAGGCGTAGATCTCTTTATCTGCGCTGGATAAAAAGTTTTCCAGATTGAGATATTCATCGATTTCTTCGTAAGCCAGATTTGGCAGGCCTGCGGTTATTTGCCCTAGTATCGGTATTCTAAAAGCGATATTTCTAGCCAGCTCTATGGCTCGGGATTTTTTGGGAGTTAGTTTTAGATAGCCTTTCTTGGCTAAAATTTTAAGGTAGTCCCTGACAGTACCAGTGGATTTAAAACCGAACCAAGTGGCGATCTCTCTTATTGTGGGCGGACGGCCGTCATGAGATATTTTATTCTGGATGAAGCGCAGTATCTTTCTCTGTTTCGGGGTGATGTCTGTATATATTCTCATGAAGTATATCAATACCACACATTTGAGTGGTTGTCAACTAAAAATAAAATCTCCTTAATGGTTTCAGCTTATGGGATCCTAAGGGATTTGGATTCTTGGCAGGACTCCGCCAGAGGAATTAGGATTTCTCCAGCGGAGCCTTTTTCCCTTATTACTATTTGGGTTTGCCAATTATGAGGTATGTATCGAAACTAAAAGGAAACACATCTATCGCATCCCCTACGCGTAGATTCAGCCTTTCGACCTCTTCTACGGGTAGTTCGGTGGCGATAGGAGTGCATTCCTTATCGATTTCAGCGCTAATAAGGGCCATTGTGCCGTCAACCGGCTCAATTCCCCTTATTACCCCCCGGAGCGCTCTTCTTTCTAGAGTCTCTAACGCCGTGGCCATGATTTACTCCTTTCAATTAAAGACTCGGTTTAAAAAAACTTTTAATAACTGTTGTAATAACTGTTATTAAAAGTTTTTAATTAGTAGGCAAAAATATAAATTTCTTCTTTCTGATTTTTAGTTTTTTTGAGTGTTTTGAGTGTTTTGTGTTACAGAGTAGTTAATGCATGGCGAGCCGTGGCTAAATATATTATCCTAAAAAAGCGCTAATTTGTCAACTATTTTTATGAAGAATTTCAATGTTTAAGTTAGCAGCTTACAGCGTTAGATCTTTGGCCTGAATTTTGGTTTTCTAGGCATTGCTCACTCCCTTAATTTTATGCTTGTACTTTCTTTTCTGCGATCTCTCCTACGACCGGCACCTTGAAACTCTCACCCTGGTAGGCCTTGACCATAAGCACAACCCAAATCACAAACGCCAAGAGTGACAGTAGTATGGATACGATCGGTCCGATAACTGGGATAAATATCAAAATTATATTAGCTAAGAATATCCCGCCGAATAAAAGCATGGATTGCATGGCGTGGAACTTCACAAATTTATTTTCTTTTTCTATGAGAAAGAATATTAAGCCCGTGATAAATCCAAACAAGTAACATAGTAACCCAGCTACATTGGCTTGCAGGCCCACGCTGGTCTTTCCTAATTCTTTTGTATCGGTCATGGTATGCTCCTTTCTATTTCTGGTTGGTATAAGCTTATAATAGTGGAATTCTTTGGGATTGTCAACCTAACTTTTTTTGAAGTAATGCAAGGATTATTTCGCACTTTCGTATTGAAGCATTCCCTTAGATTGTT
>CAZFPS010000014.1:0-28044 GCA_964520705.1 uncultured Planctomycetia bacterium
TTTTACAGCTTACGACTTTGCCATAATCTTTTGCAATGCTAGCACTGCTATCGGTACTCTGGCCATCTGCAAATATAAGTTCTGATCGATCTGATAGGTTACGGAAGAAATTAGAATTTTCTGAAAGGATTTTTTCTTCGTTATAAAAAGGGATGATAATGCTAATCACAAAAGGGTATTAATTTTGCCTAAAGGAATTAATAAAAACTACCCTTGTCTTCTTTTGATGCTTTTATAATTCTTTGGTCTTTTTAACTTACAGACGTCGCATATTCCAAAGAATAAAATACGGTGGGATAAAATACGAAACCCGGTCATCTGAGTTACCCTATCTTCTAATTCTTTCATAGGGGGGATTTTAATATCATATATATTCTGACAAGCGCTACATATAAAGTGATAGTGAGAGTGTCCTATGGCATCAAAACGACTAAGGCCTGTGCCGAAATTTAACTCCCAAATCTGGCCCTTCTCCTTTAATATGCGCAAATTCCTATACACGGTACCTAGGCTTAGATTCTTAAATTTCTTCTTAAGCTTTTGATAGATCCAATTAGCTGTAGGATGGGATTTGGAATTAAGCAGAAAATCAAGAATCTTCTGTCTCTGCTTAGAGTTGCGATATAAGCTGCTATTCTTATTAGTAATCATTATTATTAATTATAAGGGAATTCAAAACAAAGTCAAGCAATATAGCCTGGGCTACTATTCAACGAGAAGCTTCTTGTAGTCTTCGGGAAAAGTATGTGAAACTGACGCGATATTGCCTTCTTTATTAATTAAAATTATGGTAGGCACCCCTAGAATTCCGTATTTATAGGCCACGCTGCTATCAGAATCCAAGAATACAGGATATTCTATTGAATAGTTCTTAGTAAAACTCTCTATTCTTGATTTAGACTCTCCAATATCAATAGCTAATAGCTCAACGCCCTCAGATCTTAAACTTTTGTACTCTTGATTCAGGCGGAATATTTCCCTGCGGCAGTTTGGACACCAAGTAGTCCAAAAAAACAAAATTATTGGCTTGTCCTTAAAATCGCTTAAGGATACGCTATTACCAGATAGATCCTGCAAAGTAAAATCCGAGGCGACTGCATCTTTATAATCAGGCTGGAATAAATCAAGTGCATACAAATTAAAACATAAACCTAGAACCAGAAACAAAGCAACAATAATCTTTTTCATAGTATATACCTTCCCATTTGAATTAAGAAATACTCCCCGATTAAAATCAAAATTAGACCGCAAATTCTCTTTACCCTTGCCATCCAAATACCAGATTTTGGTAAATTCACAAGTACGCTGCTGAATGTTCCGGCCAAAATCAATACACTGCACATACCGTAAGCAAAACAGAACAAAAGTATCATGCCGTAAATCAAATTCTGTTTTGATCCGACATAAACTAATATAGTTCCCAAAGCAGGTGCCGTACACGGGCCTACAACCAAACCAGAAACTAAACCAAACAAAAATACTGATATGATGCCCTTAGCCTCAATCTTTTTTGCTGCGAAAGACGGTAAAGGAAGATTGAACACGTCGAGCAATACCAACCCAAAGATTATACATACATTTGCCACAATAAAATAAATCCAAGGGTTGCCTGCGAACTGACCAAAGACTTTTCCCGCAAGGCTAGCTACAGCCCCCATTACAGAATAAGTAACCGCAATACCCAAAGCATAGATAAGACTCAACAAAAAACCTTTGAGGCGCGAACCTCTAGCAGAACCACCGATATAGCCTATAGTGATAGGAATCAAAGGATATACACAAGGAGTAAAGCTAATCAATACCCCTGCTCCAAAGGCAAACAAAAAATCTAAAGGATTACCTGCAAGATTCATCTATCCAATCCAAATAATCTTTATTTCCTAAGATGATCGGCAAAGCGATTATCTCAGGAACGCTATACGGGTGCTTTGATTTTATAGCTTTTTTCAATTTCTTAAAAAGGCTTTTTTTGCTTTTTATGACCAATAGCAGCTCTTTGGCTTTATCTATTTTCCCTTGCCACCAAAAAAACGAATCCATTTTAGGAATAATATTCACGCAGGCGGCTAGTTTCTGCTTTAATAAAAACTTGGTGATTTTATTTGCTTGTAACTTATTTGGCACTGTCACCAAGATAATAATATACATTATTTTTTCTTAAATTTTATTCTCAGGGAATATTTAGCGCGGAGTCTATCTTTTCTTTGTCAAATCCAACGATTGTGTTTCCATCAACGGCTACTACTGGAACACCCATCTGCCCTGTCAACTTCACCATCTCTTCTAAAGATGCTTTATCGCTGGAGACATCGATATTTTGAAAGTCTATATTTTTATGTTTTAAATACTCCTTAAGCTTTATACAGTACGGGCATGTAGGGGTAGAATACACTTTTACTTCTGACATCTTAAACCTCCGTATATAAAATTAACCCTTTAGCTTTTTAGTTAATTGAGCTAGACGCTGACCAAAACGGATACAACCTTTTTCTGCCCTTTCATCAGGTTTGTTGATTGAAACCGGACCGTAGTGGTCGCCTCTGGGGTCACCTTGAATAATCATACCATGAATAAGCATCGCGTTCAATATATCTAATATCGTAGTTTCGTTGCCTCCGCCTATATTGGCACTGGAAGAAAAAGCACCGCCAATCTTTCCGTCTAAAGCACCGTGATTAGACACACTTTCATCAAGAAGCTGCTTAAGCGGCGCAGCCATCGATCCATAGTAGACAGGTGAACCCATAATAATGGTATCTGCTTTTAGTAGATCCTGGACTTCAGTCTTCTCCACATCTCTTACAACTACTTCCAATTTTTCTTTCTCTACGCCATTCTTTATTAATTCTGCCATCTTTTTTGTATTGCCGCTTCTAGAGTAATAAACTATTAATACTTTTGCCATTGATTCCTCCTCTAATGAGCGCACAATTTACGGAACGAAGTACTCGTAAATTGTATGCGCGAATTAACCCCGCACCTTTTATTTATTAATTATTTATCTTTTAGTTTCAACCGCACTTCTTAAATACAAAAAGGTGCGGGGTAAATTTAGACATATGAGTTACGTCGCTCTCGCTCCGTAACTCATGTCCTCATTTATTATCAATGCCATCTGCCTGCCACAAGCATCCTGTTCTTTGCGGAAAGAGAAAAACTTATCATTTTCGCAATATGTGCAAATTCCAGAATCAAAGATATTATCCTCTGCTATCCCAGCTTCCTTTGCCTGCGAATAATTAACCTGAATTAGATCTAAAAAAAGTTTATTACCTTTCTGAAAAATGCCCTGTTTAAAATAATTTTGGAATTCTTCCCCTACCTCAAAACAACATTTCCTTATTGCCGGGCCAAAGTACAAAATGATGTCTTTTGGCTCGGACTTAAAACTTTCCTGCATAGAGAGAATTGTGTTCTTAAGCAGAAATTTCGCTGTGCTCTTCCAACCACAGTGAGCTAGCCCGATAACATCTTTCTTCTTATCAATAATATAAACCGGTAGACAATCAGCTACAAATATTGAAAGCGCTATATCCCTTTCTTTAGTAACAAGGGCATCTGTGTCGTCTATAGCATCTTCATAGTTAATCGCGCCTTTACCGCTATCCGCCGGAATCACCACATGAACATTACCGCTATGGGTCTGTTTCGCTCCAACAAGCTGTTCAAGCTTCAGATTGAGATCAGAAAGAACAGTTTGGCGATTTTCTTTAATTTTAGGCTGAGGCTGGTTAATAAACCCCAAATTTAACTTGCGGTTGGTAAATACTACTTTTATGCTACTGGGTATTTTTTGAAGCTGATAATAATAGTCGAATTCTTTAAAGATTGCCTTGCGCATGGAGGGAATTAACGGTCAGGAACCTCAATAACTTTATGCCTGGAGTGTTGTCCGCTTAAAATATTAATCTCATACTTCTTTACTTTTAAATACTTGCTAAGCAGCTCAATTACCGCGACATTGGCCCTGCCCTTTTCTGGAGCAGTAGTGACATAGACTTTTAGCCCGCCCTTAATTTCTTTTACCAAATTCCTCTTAGCCCTATTTATTACTCTGATATCAATTATCATCGTTTTTGCGCTTGTTTATACGCATCTATTATACTATATACCGCAATAATACATATAAAAATTAAGCCAACTACAAACAAACCAATTCCCAGCCAAAGCAAATTCAAAACAACTTGCTGCTTACACCAGAGAAAAATTAACACAGCCCCTAATACAATAGACAGCAGGCTCAATACTGCAAAGAACACTATAAACAAACCCTTTAGGATCTGGCCGTTATACAACTGCCCTAACCCGCTAAACACAAATGATAATACTGCTGCTGTGCCAGGATGATTTGAATCTTCTTTCATCTGTAATAAGCGCATCACTTATGGAACGAAGTAAACATAAGTGATAAGCGCGAATTGCACCCTCCACCACTTTGCCTTTTAGAAGTTCTAAATACAAAGTGGTGGAGGGTAAATTCAGCCACAAACTTACATTCACATTGTTCTGTAAGTTTGGGCTTCATCTACTTTATCGCCTTTGTCGGCGCCTGGCTCGAGATAAACTTATCGGAGAATTTTTCCAGCCTCTTTTCTGCTTCTTCATATTTGGCCTTAGCGTTAAAAAGATGTCCACCGACCAGACGAAAATCTTCTTTAAATTTATTTAAATCGACTTGTAATCTTCCTAAATACTCGACTATCTTCTTCGCGTTCTTCTCTATGGACAAGCCTTTTAGCCCTTTTAAAATAACAATTAAATACGGATATAATGAATGCGGAGATACAGGAATGACCTTTTTATTCAAGGCGTATGAGTAGAGGCTCTTTTGATCTTTTTCCTGCATATCCTTTAGAATCGTCTCATAGTAAATATTCTCTGCCGGAATATACATAAGAGCAAAATCATAGGTTCCTTCATCGGGCAGTATATATTTTGAGGCGATTTCGTCTATTCTGTTTTGTACATCCCGGACAAATTGACGCCGCTCAACTTTTATCTGATCCTCACTCTGTGATTCAACCATCCTTTTAAAACTCTCTAAAGGAAACTTCGCATCTATAGGAACAATATTATCACCTATTCTGATTATAGCATCTACTTTGGTGCCATTCTTAAAAGAATGCTGCAGGCTGAAATACTCCTTAGAAGGCATGATTTGCGTGAGCAGATTCTCTAGTAAAAATTCACCCATACCCCCTCTAAACTTAGGCGCCTTTAAAAGATCCTGAAGACTAGAGATATCCTTGGAAATATCCAATACCTGTTTATAGGTCTGCTCCATGCGCACCAAGCTCTTTTCTACATCGGAGATCTTACTTAATCTCTCTGTTACGTCACGCTGCGTCTGAAGCAAGGTATCCGTATTGTCTTTGAGGCGATTATTTAGCTGCTGGTTGATCACATTTAATTGGGAGTTAAGCTGTGAGGATAACTTAAAGACCAAAAATAGAATCAAACTAAAACCTAAAATAAATAAAATAATTCCAGCTATTACCATAATTTAGAAGCCTCTATCTATTTATTATATGACCTTTTAAACACAAGTTCAAATACTTAATGCTTACTGCTTAAAGAAGATAATCTTTTTTTATCCTTTGCAGGCTGCGAAAGACATTGGTCTTGAAATTAGGAGACATCTTTTCTATCTGCTTAATTAACTTTGCAGTTTGAGCGCGCTGTGTCTTTCCGGCATTCGGACAGCGACAGTGCGGAATGGGAAATTTATTTCTCTTGGCAAAACGCTGACAATCTTTCTCTTCTACATAGGCCAGCGGACGTATAACTGCAATCTTGCCTTTAAATAGTTCCTGGCGGGGTATCATTGTACTTATCTCCCCCTGAAAAACTAGATTGAGCAAAAATGTCTGAATGATATCATCCTTGTGATGCCCTAAGGCGATTTTATTGCAGCCTAACTTATGCGCTGCATCAAAAAGGGCCTTACGCCTATTCCAAGAACACCAAAAACAAGTCATCTTCTCACGTGGAGTATTCTTTAAGATATTAATTTTTTTCATATAATACTTGATGCCGTTCTGCTTAAAATAATTCTCGATAATTTTTGGATGTATACACTTATAGCCCATATCCACATGCACAGCGATCAGCTCATAATTTATGGGCACAAAAGAACGCCGCTCCTCCAAAATCTTAAGCATAGTCATGCTGTCTTTGCCCCCAGAAACAGCGACTAAGATTTTGTCGCCATCGCCAAGCATATCATAATCCATTGTGGCCTTACCCACTTTCTTAGAAAGAAAATAAGAAAATTTATCTGAAGTCTTCTTCTTAGTTTTAGGCATTTATGGCAATCTCAACCTTATCGCCGATATTGGCGCCAAGCTTCTCTTTTGCGCTTCCTGAGCTTGCCGCAACTTCCAAAAAGCCAGAACTACCCCAAATCGCCAATAAGTTTCCCGGCTTAACCTGAGCGTAACTCTTTTTTATACCTTTTATTAATTGATCTTTTATCCTAATCTTGGGCTTTTTAATCTTATCTTTTAGCTCTTGGCTGACATTTGTAAAAAGATTTCCGAACCTATCTATATAAATGATCTGTCCTTTAATATAATTAGAGCTTATTTTAGGCTTAGGTAACTTAATCTTTTTATAACTCTTAATTCCTTTGCCGAATAACTGATAGCTAATTCCCTTAGTCAAATGAACAGCTACGGGAGCGAAAATATCTCGGGCATGAAAAGTATTAGAAACCGGCGTCAGATGAAACTCATAGTTATCAAGATAAACAATCCCCTCTATCTTCTGGTCTTCTAAGGCTAAGCTTAAAACGCCGTTATCGGGCCCGATAAAATAATAATCTCTTGTCTTAACAAGTATAGGCAGCCTTGCGGAACCAACGCTGGGATCAATAACAACCATATGCACAGTATCTTTGAGAAAGTATTTATAGGCTGTCTTGAGAGCAAAAGCCGCTCCCATGATATCTTGCGGACCAACCTCATGACAGAGGTCGACAATATGCACACGTGGGTTAATTCCTAAAATTACCCCTTTTACCACACCTACATAATTATCTTTATATCCAAAGTCGGTCAGCAGCGTGATTATAGACATATTTTTCTCCTATCTAAATCTTAAGGTTTGAATAACAACCAAACTAAACAATGCGCTATTCATAAAGCTGAAGGCCTTGAATACAATATCGCTGGAAATAATTGCGGCGGGAAGCATCAAGATTAAACAGATCCAGACTCCCAATGCCCACAATAGACTGATGTCCTTGGAAGATTTTCTCTTCTGAATTTTAATAATTAAAGGAATATTCCAAAATGGTAAAATTACTGCTGCGACTAACCCTATTACTTCAATCATCTTTTTCTCTCCGTAAATTTCTTATAGTCTCTTAAGACATCGTCGTGGTCAAAGGCGAGTTTAATATCCTTTATTTTATCCAGAGGCACGACTTTTGCATTCTGGGCGTCATCTCCGGCTTTCGGCTTTCCTTTTGCTTTTGCCACGAACACAGTCGTTATGGTATGAAAGCGCGGGTCGCGCTTGGGCTCAGAATAAGTAAACATCTGTTCCAAGTCATAGATATCCAAACCAGTCTCCTCTTTTGCCTCCCGCACCGCACAATGTTCAAGCGTCTCGCCATAGTCGACAAAACCTCCTGGTATAGCCCAGCCAAAAGGAGGATTTGAGCGCTCAATCAAAACAATGCCTCCCTCGACTTCAATGATAATATCCACGGTGATAAACGGCCCCTGGCCTAACTTATATTGCATATAGTTTAAATAGCTATTTATTTCTTTATCAAATACCTTAAACACGGCATCATCAAAAAGCACAAATACAATTTCTCCAAGTGCAGCTGGATCATATTTGGCGTGCTTTAATACTTCTTGAGACATAATCTTAGCCGCGGCCTTAGGCGAAAGACCTCCGACGCCACAACCTAAAGCAGGAAAAGCGACAGAATCCAATCTTAATCGCTTAGCAACCTCCAGGCTGTTACGACAGGCACTTCTAATGCTTGCCTCATCTACACTATAATCCTTATCTAAGGTAACCGCGTGGATAACATATTTTGTTTTTAATGAGCCTGCTGCGGTCTCAATCGCTTCTCCAATCCCTAAAGGACCTTTTTTTACAGCCTCATCTTCAATAGACTGTCCGCCTTTTTCACGTATAGTTTTTGCTACACCAACACCCATTAGAAGTTTTTCATTAGCAGGATTTACGATTGCATCAACTTCTAGTTCCGCGATATCGCCTTTTACTATTTTTAATTCGGTATTATTTATTTGCATGGTTTTCTGCTCTTCCGGGAAGCGACCTTTTGGGCTAGCTCCAGCGCTTGCTTCTTTGTTTTGACTTTGCCTTCGGCTTGAGACTCCTCAACTTCCTGTAGAATCTTTTTAAATAGCGGTGACGGATCAAGCTTCAATTTCTTTATTAAATCATCTCCATTAATCAATCTAATAAACTTCTTCTCCTTTTTGCGTCTAAAGTATTCCTTTATTAATTCAAATGCTACTTTCTCATGTTTGATTCGAGATTTTGGATCTGCCTTAGGACCCCTGGTAGCTCTCTGGTCTGATACGGATAATAAGAGTATGCTCAAAGCCTCTTCTCCGGAATCGCGAAAATATCTGAATTTTGCGCGCTCGGTAATATTTTTATTGTCCGCCAAATATCCTGGACGCAGATGCCAGAATACCATCGTATCTATAGCGAATTTCTCCTTTGTAGATAACTTTAACCTATCTGAGATTGCCTCAGAGATATCCTTACCGATTCTTTCATGGCCATGGAACATAGTCTTACCCTCTTTTATCTCATAGGCCTGAGGTTTACCGATATCATGCAGCAGGCAAACTAACTTTATCAATTGTCTTCTCTTTCTCTCTCCCCCGACCTTTTCGTTCAGATAACAATTCAGCTCATCGTCCTTTAGGTCAAGGAGCAAAATCTCAAGTTGCTTCAAAGTTTCTAACGAGTGGCCCCATACATCTAAATGATGATATGCTCCTTGTTTTAAGCTACGCATCAGTTCAATCTGAGGAATAATCCTGGATAAAATGCCGGCTTTGTCTAACTGCTTAATATATTTTAAACTGTCATCTTCACCCAGGATCTTAAAGAACTCATCGCGCATTCTCTCGCCGGCAACACCCAGTAATTTATCCTTATCTTTCCTTGCCAACGATAACGTCTTTTTTTCAATCTTGAATTTAAAGATTGCGGACAGGCTAAAAGCGCGCAAAATCCTCAAGTAATCTTCTTTAAAGCTCTTGTCTGAGGTGATTTTTACTAAACCTTCCTTGATATCTTCCAGGGCTCCGTAGCAATCGATTAAAGACTTCTTAATGTCTCTATCGGCGGGAAGCCGCAGAGCTAAGGTATTAATGGTAAAGTCTCGATGCAACAAATCGTCTTTTAGGTCTTTCCCTCGAAAATCAGTGAAATCTAAAGTATAGTCTTTATAAATTACCCTGGCACAGCCATGCTCTCTATCTAAAACAACAAAGCCGCTCTTTGTTTTATTGGCAAACTCTCTGGCCAAGCCGATAGCATCTTTATCCACGGCAAAATCTAAATCCAACTTCTCTTTACGCCTGTTAAGAAACGCGTCTCTTAAAGCTCCACCTACCAGATATATTTTTCTCTGCCTCTTTCTACTCAAAGAGATAATCTGAGAAATAAAATCCTGGTCTAATATTTCTAAAAAATATTTCATAGGAATGTACTATAGCCTGTGGACCTTAATTGTGTTACTAATCAAATCCAGAGTTACAACTGTAGACTTACCTGCCAGCCAACCTCCGCACTCACCGGGATTAATAATCCAGGCGTGATTGTTCTTATCGATCTTTGCCTGGTGGGTATGGCCGCAAATTATTATGTCATAATTTGAAGGGTCTATATCGGCTTTGGATATATCGTGTATTACAAAAATCTTTTTACTAAATTTATCAAGCTTCAGAACTTCATTCTTAATCTTTCCTTGAGACCTATTAGTTAAACCATTTCTTTCTCCATCGCAGTTTCCAAAAACTCCAAAATATTCACAGTTCAAATTATTCTCCAACATACCCACTGCAAATGGGCGATATAATCTCCCGCATGCAACACCAAACTAACATTTTTTTTATTAAATAAGGTGACTGCCTTTTTTAGCTTAGGCAGATTATCGTGGCTATCTGAAATTATTCCTAATATCATTGCCCGGGAGGCTGAGGCATCTCGGATTTATCCAATACCTCTTCTTCTACAAAAATAGGGGCATTTGTTCGTACTGCTAAAGCAATACTATCTGAAGGGCGGGCATCGATATATTTAAGCTTACCATTGCCTGTATTTATTACCAACTTTGCGTGAAAAGTGTTACTTAATATTTTATCCACTACTACCTTCTCTAATTTCGCCCCTAAATTCTCCAGCAACGATTTAAGCAGATCGTGTGTTAAAGGCCGAGGAAGATTAACCCCTCCTATTTTCATCTTTATGGCTGCGGCCTCTAATAGTCCTATAATAATAGGGAGCATGCGAGTACCGTTCTTTTCTTTTAAAACGATCACCTGCTCCGGTTTTTTTTCATCTATTATAATTTTGTTTAATTCCATCTCAACCATTTTGCTACCTCCAATGAATACGTAACTTATGAAACGTCAGTAAACATAAGTTACTGTATGAATTTTACCTCTTCCTTAACATGCCTTTTAATTCCTGCATAAATTGATTTACATCTTTAAATTGCCGGTACACGGAAGCAAAACGCACATAAGCAACATCATCTAGCCTTGCTAATTTCTCCATAACAATCTCGCCTATATCTCGGGATTTCGCTTCTTTATCAAAATTCTTGTTTATTGCTGCTTCAACCAAACTAGCTACCGCCTCCATTTTCTCTAAGCTAATCGACCTCTTTTCGCAGGCTTTTATAATCCCTGAGATAATCTTATTCCGATCGTACTTTTCTCGGCGCCCATCCTTCTTGATCACCAGCAGAGATGTCTCTTCCACGTACTCATGAGTGGTACAGCGTTTCTTACACTTTAAGCACTCTCTGCGTCTACGGATGGATTTTCCATCTTTGCTTAGACGCGAATCTATTACCTTATCTCTCTTACTTCCGCAAAAAGGACACTTCATATTTGGATGCTATATATTTTTTAAAATTCTGATTTTTATTTTTGCTTCTTTCAAAAAATCCCTAGCCATCTTATCCGGATAGCCATCGGCGATAATAACTTCGTCTATACCTGCGTTAATAAGCATCTTGGCACAAATGACGCAAGGCTGATTCGTGCAGTATAGAACACTGTCCTTAACTGAAATACCGTAGAGCGCTGCCTGGAGCAATACATTCTGCTCAGCGTGTAGACCTCTACAAAGCTCATGTCGTTCCCCAGAAGGAATGCGCAATTTATCTCTTACGCAGTTAGTCTCAGTACAATGCTTAATCTTGGAAGGGGTACCATTGTAGCCAGTGGCCAAGACCCTTCTATCTTTTACAATTATTGCGCCTACTTTTCTTCTTAAACACGTAGAGCGCTTAGAGACTAAACGCGCTATATCAATAAAATACTGGTCCCAGGAAAGGCGTTGGAATCTTTTTTGTTTCTTCACCCCGTTAGAAAATCCTTTATTATAGGTATTAGAAGATATTTTTCTAACAGGATGAGAAAATTCAGTCTTTATAGAAAACGATGTCGATTTGATTTTTCTAACGGGGTTCATTCTCTCCACAGCTCCGGATATAAAGGAAACTCTTCGGTGATCTTATCCACTTCTTTTATCACCTTAATTGATTCCGCCTCTTTATCTTTGGCGCTAATCATTCTATCAATCAAAGAAGCGATAATCTCCATCTGCCTTACCTTCATACCTCTGGTAGTTACGGCCGGTGTGCCCAGACGTAAACCGCTTGTTATCGATGGGCTCTGATCATCAAAAGGGATAAGATTTTTGTTTGCAGTTATACGCGCTTTGTCCAACCAATAGGCGGCGTCTTTGCCAGAAATATCTTTACTTCTTAAATCCACCAGTAAGAGATGCGTATCTGTATCGCCCGATACAATTCTAAGGCCTAATTTACCCAAAGATTTAGCCAGGGCCTTTGCATTTATTATAACTTGTTTTTGATATGTATTAAACCTATCGCTCATAGCCTCTTTTAGGCCGACAGCTTTTGCCGCGATAACATGCATTAAAGGCCCGCCCTGCGTACCGGGGAATATCAAGCTATCTATTCTCTTAGCATATTCTTTTTTACAGAGTATTATTCCGCCTCTAGGGCCGCGCAGCGTCTTATGGGTAGTGGCAGTTACAAAATCTGCATAAGGAACAGGCGACGGATGCAGCTCAGCTGCAACTAAGCCGGCGATGTGCGCCATATCCGCAAGCAAATATGCGCCCACGGAATCAGCAATCTTTCTAAACTTCTCAAAATCAATTAAACGCGGATAGGCCGAGGCTCCTGCTAAAATCAATTTGGGCTTATATTTCTTAGCAAGCTGTTCGATCTCATCATAATCCAACATCTCTGTCTTTTTATCGACGCCATAATAGACAAATTTATAAGACATCCCTGAAAAATTATGTGGTAGGCCGTGAGACAAGTGTCCTCCACAGGCTAAATCCATAGCCAGGACAGTATCGCCGTATTTTAACGCAGCTAAATAAACAGCTGTATTAGCCTGAGTACCGGAGTGAGGCTGTACATTAGCATGCTCAGCCTTAAATAATTTCTTGGCCCTCTCCATAGCTAAGGCTTCTGCATCGTCAACATTCTCACACCCGCCATACCATCGGGCTTTCGGGTAGCCTTCGGCGTATTTATTGGTCAATACAGAGCCTTGCGCCTCCAACACCGATAGAGAGGCAAAATTTTCGCTGGCGATAAGTTCAATATTTCTGTGTTGCCGCAAAACTTCCTTACTAATAATCTCAAAAATTTCTGGGTCTGCATCTTTTAAATAACTAAAGTTACACACTTTTGCCGATCCTTTCTATCTGTCTTACTCTGCGAAGGTGTCTGCCACCCTCGAAATCTGTATTCAGCCAGATTTTAATAATCTGTTTTGATTTTTGAATATTTGTAAACAAAGCTCCCAATACTAATACATTTGCATCGTTGTGCTTTCTAGATAACTTAGCCGCTTTTACATTGTAACACAAAGCAGCGCGCACGCCCTTTACTTTATTAGCCACCATACTATTGCCTATGCCACTCTTGCAAATTAAAATTCCCCTTGTAAATTTTTTATTAGCCACTGCTTTAGAAACAGCACGAGCGATTATCGGATAGTCACAAGACTCTTCTGAATTTGTACCAAAATCCTTTAGCTTATGTCTAGCTTGCTTCAAGAATTTAATTATTTGCTGTTTTAATTTAAATCCTCCGTGATCTGAGCCTATTGCGATCTTCATATATTGGCCTTTCATTTAATGAGCGCATCACTTAGCGAACGTAGTAAAGCTAAGTTATATGCGCGAATTTACCCCGCCCTCTAGGCGAAATAATTCAGTTATTAACCAATTGTATTTATCCACTTATTACAATTAAAACCTCCGCCCGAATTGGCTTAAAGGCGGGGTAAATTCAGACAAGCAATTTATGTTCATTGCATTCCATAAATTGCGTCTTCATTTAAACTAAATCTATTAATCTTTCTACTGCCGCTTTAATTGTACTAAAGCACTTCTGATATACTTCCATTTCTTTACCGATAGGATCCTCTACTTCCAATTTATTTTGATCAAATTTGCTGAATTCCTTTAATAAATAAACACGGCCTTTTAAAAAGCCATAATTATTTAATAACGCTTCTTCCTGGAAGCGCTGCATGACCAAAATCAAATCACACCTCTTTAACATATCTGCGGTAGTACGCTGAGCGCGATGTCCCGATGCGTCAATGCCTTCATCTCTTAGAAGGCGCTGAGTCTCTATAGAAGCTTGTAGCCCCATGGGCGCCGCTATGCCTGCGGACGTAACCTCGATATCATTTCTATTTCTTTCTCTAACCTTCTTCTCAAAAAGACCTTTAGCCATGACCGAACGGCAGGAGTTACCGGTACATACAAATATAACTCTTTTTTTAGAAGCGACTTCTTGTATTGAATTCTCATCAACAGAACCTTCACGCAGTATCTTAACTGGAAGCTCCCGAGCGTCTACTACCGTGGAAGGCACGCCTAACTCAACCTTACCGCCATCTAAAATTAAATCTATCTTTCCATTCAAATCATTTAAAACATCCCTGCTGTCTTGAGGAGATTTATTTCCAGATAAATTAGCCGAAGGACAAGCAATAGGAAAATTAGCTCTCTCCACTAACCCTAAAGCAATTGGCGACTTAGGCATGCGCAAACCCACAGTCGAAGAATTATTTGATTTCAAAACAAGTGTCAAAGGCCCCGGCCAAAACTTATCTGCTAATCTATAGGCAAAAGGTAAAACACTATCAGCCAAATCATCAATATTATATATGCTAGAGATCAAAAGCGAAAAAGGCTTATCCTTGGATCTTCCCTTTACCTCATATAGCCTATTTATTGCTTTTCTATCTTTAATATTAGCTCCCACTCCGTATACAGTCTCTGTGGGAAAAGCGACTAAGCCGCTTCGCTTTAAAACCTCGACGGCTTCGCTGATCTTATCTACTCCTGGAGAATTCTTATCTATTTTAACTACTCTAGTCAGCATTAAATTTTAATTTTAATCTTTCTTATCTTTTGAGCCCTCTTCTTTTTATACTTTATCAGCTGTGCTTTCACTCTTTTATCTGATAAGGCCAGTATCTCTAGAGCGTATATAGCGGCGTTGCGCGCTCCCCAATTGCCAATAGACATACAAGCCACAGGAATTCCCGGAGGCATCTGTGCTGTAGAAAGCAGAGAATCGAGGCCTTTAAGAGATTTAGTTTCAATCGGAATACCGATAACCGGAAGAGTTGTATGCGCGGCGATGACTCCGGCTAAAGCCGCAGACCCACCAGCAGCGCCGATCACAACTTTCACGCCCTTCTTCTCCAAAGACTCGATATGCTTTACCAATTCCTTAGGGGTGCGATGCGCTGAAAGGACTTTTATATCAAAACCTACCTTGAAGTCTTTTAAAACATCAACGGTCTGTTTCACTGTCCCTAAATCTGATTTACTCCCCATGATAATTGCAATTTTTAACATAATAAACCTCCTTCAATGAGTGCGTGACTTATGGAACGCAGCGACATAAGCCACTGCGCGAATTGAACCCAGCACCTTTTTAGTATTCAATGTGCTTAAGAAATAATTCTTAAAGCTGTTGAAATGTATAAAAGGTGCTAGGTCAAATTCGGACTTACAACTTAGTCCTTCGATAAACTCAGGACTAATCCTGAGCGAAGTCGAAAAAATAGTTTCACTTACGTACGTTCACTAAGTTATGTCCTCATTTGATCTTTAAGGCTCTGGCGCCTATATCTCTTCTAAAATGCATACCTTCAAATTTAATCTTATCTATCGCTTGATAGGTATTTTTTATTGCCGCCTCAATATTTTCGCCTAAAGCAGTAGCTCCTAAAACTCTACCACCATTAGTCAGAATCTTTCTATCATCTAATTTTGTCCCGGAATGAAAAACTACCACACCATCTTTACCTTTAAGTTCATCTAGACCAGAGATTTCTTTTCCCTTTTGGTATTTGCCGGGATAACCTCCGGAACTAAGCACCACGCAGACGCAATTATCTTTCTTCCAAGAAAGCTTCATCATACCCAGTTTACCCTCTATTGATGCCTGCATAACTTCCACCAAGTCTGTATTAAGACGCGGCAGTATTGCTTGTGTCTCCGGATCGCCGAACCTCACATTAAACTCCAAAACCTTCGGGCCTTGCTCAGTAATCATAAGGCCGGCGTAGAGTACGCCTTTATAAGGACAACCTATCTTAATCATCTCTTGAATTATTGGCTTTATAACTTTATTTAAAACTTCTTTCATCAATTTATCGGTAATTACCGGTGCGGGAGAATATGCTCCCATGCCTCCGGTATTAGGGCCTTCATCGTTATCAAAGATGCGTTTGTGGTCTTGAGAAGAGGCCAAAGGTACGAAATTCTCTCCATCGCACAAAACAAGAATAGACGCTTCTTCTCCTAGCAAACACTCCTCAACTATTAACTGCTTGCCAGATTCGCCAAAAGCCTTCTCTTCCATAATCGAAGTCACCGCATCAATCGCTTCTTCTTGGGTCTTGGCCACAATGACACCTTTGCCTTGCGCAAGGCCATCCGCTTTAACTACCATAGGCGCGCTAATGCTTTTAATATAATCTTTAGCCTGATTGGGATCATCGAAGATTTCACAGCTTGCCGTAGGAACGCCGGCCTTATCCATAATCTGTTTTGAGAATATCTTGCTGGCTTCAAGCCTGGCAGCCAGAGCGTTTGGACCGAATGCCCTCAGATTAGCCTTTTCAAACTCATCAACAATCCCTTTTACCAGAGGAATTTCCGGGCCAACTACCGTAAGGCCGATTCTGTTAGTCTTTGCAAAGTTAACTAACCCTTGGATATCGTCAGCGGCAATATCAACACATTGCGCAATCTCTGCGATGCCGGCATTGCCCGGTGCGGCGAAAATCTGCCTCACTTCTTTAGACTGAGCGATCTTCCAGACTAATGCATGTTCTCTTCCGCCAGAGCCAACAACTAATACTTTCACTTTTAATGAGCACGTGACTTACAGAGCTTCAGCGAATGTAAGTCACTATGCGAATTAACCCCCCACCACTTTTTATTTTTCCAAATAATTGCCTATCCTCTTTAATAACTCCTTATAAGAATTCTTAAATTGTTTCAGCCTTCTTTCTCTTGTGCGCGCATCAGTTTCTGAAGAATACGCTTCGTAAGCTACTATTTTGAATGGTGTTCTATCTTTTGTTGAATGGCATAAACCTTTATTATGTTCTTCGAGCCTTCTTTTTAAATCGTTCGTGTAGCCTATATAAACACTTTTATCTTTTTTGCTCTGTAATACCTATACGCAATAATCACAGTCACTACTCATGTAAAAAGTGGTGGGGGGTCAAATTTGGACATACAACTTACGTCATTGCGTTCCGTAAGTTATGTCCTCATTTGACCTCTACTCTTCCCTTACCCTCGACTACCTTACCAATTACCCAAGACTTTAATTTATGATTCGATAACTGGCTTATAATTTTACCTGCTGCTGATTTATCAACCACCAAGACTAAACCAATGCCCATATTAAATGTAGTAAACATCTCTCTGTCTTTTATATTTCCTTTATTCTGAATCAATTTAAAAATTTCCGGTATCAACCAAGAACCTTTATAAATCTCGATATTCAAATTATTCGGCAGAACTTTTTTTATTTTATTGTAAAAAGCCCCACCAGTTACATGAGCTATACCTTTGATAACGTTGTTGGTCAATAAAGATAAAACTGGCTTTACATAAATACGCGTTGGCTTAAGCAATTCTTTGCCGTATCTAATAAGCTCTCTTTTTGTAAAAACTTTTCTTACCAGAGAGAATCCATTGGAGTGCAGACCGCTAGAAGCCAATCCCACCACTACATCACCGGATTTCACTCCGGAGTTATCTATAACCTTATCTCTCTCTACAGCACCGACACAAAAACCAGCCAGATCATACTCGCCTTTCTTGTACATCCCGGGCATCTCGGCGGTCTCACCACCAATCAAAGCACAGCCCGCCTGCTTGCAGCCGTCGGTCACACCCTTAACAATATCTTTAAAAGTCTTAGACTCTAATTTTGAACAGCCTAGATAATCCAAGAAAAATAAAGGCTCAGCACCGCAACATAAGATATCGTTTACATTCATAGCTACTAAATCAATACCTACGCTATCATGTTCATTTACTAAGTTAGCTATCTTTAATTTTGTACCCACGCCGTCACTCGACGAAACCAAAACAGGATTCCTATATTTCTTACCTAGTTTAAAAAGACCGCCAAATCCACTTATATCCCTTAATACTCCGGGCCTATCTGTAGACTTAACCATATGCTTAATATCCCTAATCAAGGAATCAGCTTTATGAATATCTACTCCAGCCTGCTTATATGTTAAGGATTTATTTTTCATGACGCACAACAGCCCTTCTCTAAAATATCTTTGCTTGAATTTTTATCTATGACCAGCGGATAGTTTCCGGTCCAGCACGCTGTGCAATAATTACTGTCAGACGACTTCATGGAATCCAACATCCCTTTTAAACTAAGATAGCCCATGCTATCCACGCCTAGATACTTTCTTATCTCTTCAATCGTATATTTATTCGCCAGCAGCTCTTCCTGATTGGGAAAATCTATTCCGTAAAAACAGGGAAACTTATGCGGCGGACAGCTTATGCGCATATGTACTTCTTTTGCGCCGGCCTGCCTGAAGTTTTTAACACGTATTCTGGAAGTAGTCCCTCTAACAATAGAATCATCCACTATTACCACGCGCTTTCCTTTGACAACTTCTTTTAGAATATTAAATTTAATCCTAACCCCTAAATCTCTCATGCGCTGATGCGGCTGGATAAAGGTCCTGCCGATATAGTGATTTCTTATAATGCCCTGCTCTAAAGGTATTCCTGAAGCATGAGAAAAACCTAAAGCCGCAGATGTTCCGGAGTCAGGTATAGGTATAACAAAATCCGCATCCACAGGATGCTCTTTGGCCAGAGCCTTACCTAATTTCTGCCTTACCAGATGAACGGTCTCCCCAAATACTATAGAATCAGGACGGGAAAAATATACATGTTCAAATATGCAGTGTGCGTTGTTATCTTTTTGTGAATCAAGCTCTACAGAGTGAACTCCCTTTTTATCAATAACCACTATCTCACCTGGCTTGACTTCTCTCTCAAGCTTCGCCTCGATTAAATCCAGAGCACAGGTCTCTGAAGCAATGCACCAGCTATCCTTTAATTTGCCTATACACAAAGGGCGAATGCCCAGAGGGTCGCGCACTCCGATCAATTTATCTTCTGTCATAATAACTAATGAATAGGCGCCTTTGATCTTCTTTAAAGCGCACTGTAATCTTTCTATAACATCCTTGGATTTTGAACGCGCCATCAGATGAATAATTATTTCACTATCGCAGGTGGTCTGAAAGATTGAACCCTTTGACTCCAACTCTCTCCTTAAAGCAAGACTATTTATTAGATTACCGTTGTGGCCGATAGCAACATAGCTTCCCAAGTAATCAACGAATAGCGGCTGCGCGTTCTTTACCAAGCTTGAACCAGTGGTAGAGTAGCGCACATGACCGATAGCTAAATACCCTTTTAAATAACGCAATTTATCTTCATCAAAATTATCACAGACCTGCCCCATGCCTTTATGCATATAGACTTCCTGTCCATCACTAGAGACTATCCCACAAGACTCTTCTCCGCGATGCTGCAGAGCATAAAGTCCTAGATATGTAATCCAGCTAGCCTCTGGATTACCGTGTATTCCAAACAGACCGCAGAACTCTTTAGGGTGATCGTTATTTAAGCAAGTTTTTCTTTGCATACTCTACACCGTTTCTAAAAATTAATAATCCTTCGCCTTCGTTATTTTTCGTCAATCTCGTCCAGTGCGGATGCTGATGATAAAATATATGTCGCTCAGGATGAGGCATCAAACCCAAAACTCTACCAGTCTCATCGCAAATTCCCGCGATATTATCTACAGAGCCGTTAGGATTATCAGGATATCCAGATAGCCCCTCTTGTCGGCTGCAATATTGGAACACGACCTGATCATTTTGATTTAATTTATCCAAAGCACTCTGATCGGAAACAATAAATTTACCTTCTCCGTGTGCAACCGGTAGATAAATAATATCAGGCAGATTCCTAGCCCAGACACACTTACCGTTGCTTAGAGTAGGTTTTTTTAAATATGTCCATCTGTCTTCGAACTTCGCTGAGTCATTTAAAATAAGCGAGACATCTTGCCGAAAATTATTATTTCCTGGCAAGAGCCCAGACTTTACAAGTATCTGAAACCCATTACAGATGCCAATAATCAGCTTACCATTTTTTATGAATTCCTCTAACTCTTTTTTTAGTTTAAAGCGCAGTTCATTAGCCAAAATCTTACCCGCCCCTAAATCATCCCCATAAGAGAATCCTCCGGGAAAAGCGATAATTTGATAAGAGGATAATTTATTTTTCTTGGTTAAAATCTCATTTATATGCACGAGATCCGCCTTCGCCCCAACCGCCTGGAAAGCAAATTGAGTCTCTCTATCGCAATTGGTGCCTGCAGTCCTTAAAACTAAAACTTTTACTTTTGCCATTATAATATTTATTTCTTATAAAATCTGTTAATCGCAGCCAAAACCTCTTTAGGCTTATCTACAACCTGCATTATATCTAATTCTTCTTTATCCAGACAACCTTCCGCAATGACGCAATTTTTTAAATAGCTAAGCAGCCCCTTCCAAAACTTCTTTCCCACTAGAATTACGGGGAATGTAGGAATCTTAAGCGTCTGAATTAAATTTAAAGATTCAAATAGTTCATCGTTAGTGCCGTAACCTCCGGGAAATATTACGAATGCCTTAGCATACTTTACAAACATGACCTTGCGCACAAAGAAGTAGTGGAAATCCAAAAGGATGTCTATGTCCTTATTAGGCCTCTGCTCAGAGGGAATCTGAATATTTAAACCAATGGATTTGGCCTTTCCGGCCTTAGCACCTTTATTTGCCGCCTCCATGATACCCGGACCACCACCGGTAATAACCGCATAGCCATTATCGGCTAAAAGCTTAGCAGTTTGTACGGCTAACTTGTAATATTTGTTCTTTGGGCTAGTGCGTGCGGAACCAAAAATAGAAACCGCCGGACCCACCTTAGATAAGACCTCAAAACCATCCACAAACTCCGCCATGATCCTAAAGATTCTCCAGGTCTCATCGTGTGTAAAATGCTTATCTAGAATTTTAATCTTTTTTCTCTTGGCCATCTTTTGTCTCCTTTTGCGCTATCTAGAAACAGTCTAAAGTTCATTATTTATTTCTTACGAAAGTGCGCCAAAGCGAATCGCTCAGGCGGCCCTTGTGTATTTCTCTGGCTATAGCCGCCTTTATCACAAAGGGCACAGCCAGAAAGAATGAAGCCATTTCGCCCAGCGTAAATATTTTTACATCTAAAAAAGCTCGCTTTAGCAGCCTTAAATATTTAGGCGGGTTATAGAAAGAAAACTTTATCCTCTTGCCAATTTTCTTGAGCGCCGGGTGGCTATATTTATCCGAATACAAGGCTCCTGTCTCGGTCACATGATAACCAGGCGTCTTTTCGGCGATTTCTCTTAGCGGAGAAAATTTCTCTATGCGCAACTTCTGAAAGGTAATGATATCAAGGCCTATCTCTTTTGCGAACTGCGAAATATAGAACATCTCTTCTGCGCTCTCCCCGATATTTCCATAAATAAAGTAGCCGTTGTAGATGATGGGATATTTTTTAAATACCAAAAATGCTTGCCTGACCGTATCTGAATTGAAGCCTTTGTTGAGTTGAGCGAGTATACGGTCGTGCGGAGACTCTATGCCTATCAGCAGCGCTTTGAATCCTGCCTTGACCATTTTTTCCAGTAACGCCGGGTATCTGGCTAACTCAATACGCACCTGGGCCACAAAGCGCTTGTTTATCTTGCGCTCGATTAACGCATCGCAGATCTCTTCTGTCCTTTTGGGATTGGCGGCAAAGCTATCATCGCTAAAGAGTATAAACTTTGCCTTTATCCCTTCAATCTCTTTTATGACAGATTCGACGCTGCGGGCAGAGTAATTTCTCTTTTGGCCTAAGGGATTCAGTTTAAAGGTGCAAAATTTACAGTCGTAAGGGCAGCCCCGCGAGCTTAAAACAGTATCAAAGGTTATGTCCATTACTTCTACGCCGTTTAATGAAAGACGGTAATCGTTACGCCTTAAGCTGCGGTCTGGGGAAACAATACTATCTACACTAGGCAGCGGCCTATTGGCATTATGTACTATTTTCCCATCTCGCCTATAAGATATGCCCAGAATATTTTCCAGAGGTTCTTTGTTTAGTATCTCTTTTATGGTCTGTTCTCCTTCGCCTCTGACAATAATATCTATATTAGGACAAGCCTTGAATAATTCTTCACATTTTTCCGAAGCTGTATAACCGCCTACGATCAGAGGTATATTAACAGGCATTTGACTTAAGAGCTGGCAAATCTCTTTAAGCTGACGGTCCCAACCAATACCCACGCATATGATATCGATCTCTTTAGATATAAAATCCAATAATTTAATAGCATTCCATAGCTCTTTTTCATATCTTAAATCCAAGAGAGTTATTTTATCTACTAACCCCTTAGCACTTGTAGCCACATATTCCAGGCCGGTAGGTGGAAATAACTTCATCGTACTCGTGGCGCTACTCTCAATATATGGATTTAGAAATAGTGCGTGCTTATATTTCATTTTGGTTTTTCCCCACACGCAAGCGTGAGGTATTCTTAAGGCTTCCAGTTTTTTGAGGTGCCGAATTGACACCTAAAATTACTATTGATGCATCTCGGCTGAATCCAAATTAGCTTCTTTATCAAAAGGATCCCAACCTGCCGGGGAATCAGTCGGATCCCAGCTTGCAGAACCAACACCATTTTCTGTTGTCATGCTTACACCAGCCGTGCTATCTGCCCCGGCTTGTGCGCCGAGTGGATCGATTGGCATTGATGTGCCTTCAGCACCAGCCTGTGCGCCATAAGGATCGATTGGCATAGATTCACCGTCAACACCGTCATAGCCTACAGCCTGAGTAGCTGTAGTTTTTAAACCTCTGGAAACGCCTCTTTTAGAAGCGCCCTTTGTATAACTCTCCATAGGATTCGGCCTAGCCTGTATAGGCTCCTCTTCCTCTTCATCTTCTTCACCCTGGGCATATGCCAAAGGTAGTTGAGGAATACAAAACTGTGCAAAAGCAACCGCAGCAAAAACAAAAAACAATACCAAGTACCTAATCTTCACACTACACCTCCTTAATGAGCGCATAACTTACGCGACTACAAGGAGCGTAAGTTATAAGCGCGAATTAATCCTGGACATTTACCTAAAATTTCTATTATTCAGGTAGATGTCCAGGATAAGTCCAGACAAATAAGTTATGACGCTCATATTGCTTATAATACTATACTCAACAACTTATGTCCTCACTTACAGAGCCTTCTCTATTGCTTTGCTCCAAGTCTCATATAAATCATTGACAGAGATATTGATCAAATCGCTGATTACGAGCTTATTGCCACCGACCTTGCCGATTACAGAGGCAGGAACTTTATTTTTCTGGGCCAGCTGTAGTATTTTCTCTACATTGTCTTGCTTGGCGCTTAAGATGACACGCGATTGAGTCTCTCCAAATAATAACGCATCTTTTCTTATAGTACCAGATTTTAGAGTAACCTGGGCACCTATCTTTTCATCAGTTATACAACTTTCAGCTAAGGCAACCGCTATACCGCCTTCAGAACAGTCGTGTGCAGATTGAACCAAGCTTTTGTTTATTGCTGCAAAAACTGTATCCTGAAGTGCTTTTTCTTTCTTTAAATTCAGAGAAGGACAATCGCCTTTTTTCTGGCTGTGGATAACCTTAAGGTATTCGGATCCCCCAATTTCCTCTTTGGTTTCGCCTAATAAAATTATGGCGTCGCCTTCGGATTTAAAACTCTGTGTAACGACCTTCTTGATATCCTCAACTACACCAACCATACCAATTGCAGGAGTAGGATCTACTGTACCTTTAGGATTCTCATTGTAAAAACTAACATTTCCGCTTACAACAGGAGTATCCAAAACTTTAGCTGCATCACTAATTCCTTCACAACACTTCCTAAATCCCCAGAATACTTCCGGGTTCATGGGATTGCCGAAATTTAAGCAATCTGTAAGACCCAAGGGTTTTGCCCCCACGCAAACTAGGTTCCTGGCAGATTCTGCTACTGCGATTTGACCGCCCACTCTGGGATTTAATCTACAGTAGGTGCCGTTACAGTTTGTCGTCACTGCAAATCCTCTTTTGTCCGTAACCTTAACTACCGCTGCGTCTGCCTCTCCGGGTTTTACCACAATATTAGAAAACAACTTTGCATCACTCTTATTGTAGACTGTATTCTTGTCTGCTATTGTGGGTGAGCTTAGTAATTTAGTTAGAACATCGTTGAGATCTTGCGGCTCCTTTATCTGGTCTAAATTCAGCTTGAACTTAGAGAAGTCCGGCTCTTTTTCCTCTCTGATATAAACTGGCACATCTTCGCTTAATGTCTTTGCCGGAACTTCAGCTACGACCCTGTTGCCTTCTTTTACTGTAAGCATATTGCCTTCTTTGACTACGCCGATGATATCTAAAGGAACGTTATGTTTGCTGCAAATCTTTTTGGCTTTTTCTATCTTATCTTTTTCTAAGATAACCAACATTCTCTCTTGGCTTTCAGAAAGCATTATTTCATAGGCATTCATATTGGGGACGCGTTTTCTGACCTTAGAAAGATCAATCTCTATGCCCACATTACCTTTGGTTGCTGTCTCGGATGTTGAACAAACCATTCCAGCTGCGCCCATATCTTGCATTCCCACTACGATACCTGATTTAATGAGCTCTAAGCTTGCTTTTCTTAAGTTTAGACCCATTAGAGCATCGCCGATAGCAACTGAAGATGTATCTTGCTCAGCACCTTCTTCTAATCCACCGGATGCAAAAGCTGCTCCGCCGACGCCGTCTTTCCCTGTATCGCCGCCTATTACTGCCACAATATTACCGATACCAGCTGCCTTGGCCCTAGTAATCTCATTGTGCTTGACAAGACCGACTGTCATTGCGTTCACTAGAGGATTCCCTTCGTAGCTCTCATCAAAATATATCTCTCCTCCGATGATTGGCGTCTGGGCAACATTGGCATAACTGCTAAAACCTCTGCCTATCTCCTTGAATAACCACTTGACCTTATCATTGGTCAATCGGCCTAGTCTCAGTGAGCCTAATAAACCGACGGGCAGTGCGCCCATTGTAAAGATATCTCTCATACAGCCGCCTCCGCCTGTTGCAGAAGCCTCGTAAGGCTCGACAGCGGAAGGATGATTATGAGATTCCATTTTAAAAGCAACACCATAACCTTCACCAATATCCACAATACCTGCATTTTCTCCCGGACCTTGAAGAACTTGTTTACCTTTGGTAGGAAAAAGCTTTAACACCGGCCTTGAGTTTTTATAAGAACAGTGCTCACTCCACATAGCTGCATACAGACCTAATTCTGTATAGTTTGGTTCTCGGCCTAAAAGCTTCTTTATCCTTTCGTATTCATCCATAGTCAGGCCTTCTTTTTCAATTAGCTCTTTTGTAATTTTAATCTCGGCTACTGGCATCTTGTTCTCCTTCTTTAAAAAACGGGCTTATGATTATCCTTTGCAACTAGACTACTAAAAAGACCCCTGCATTACTACAGACACTCTTTGTCTCTGCCCCATCGCAGAAATTCTACAGCGTTGCGTCGCTGTGGCAAATCTAAATCTCTGCGTCATTGCAAAGATTTTATAATCTCTTATTTAAATGAGCGAAGACTATTTTAGTTAAAATTAAATTAACAGTTAGGAAGGATAATATTGTAAAATCTTTATTATCTGAAAACATTTGTTAAATCAAGACGAAGAAGAAATTCTTTGATATATCTCTTTGTAGGCTTCCTCAATATTACCCAAATCTCTACGAAAACGGTCTTTATCCAACTTTTCACCGGTCTTACTATCCCAGAAGCGACAGGTATCCGGAGAAATTTCATCAGCCAGAATAATCTTATTCTTAAATCTTCCGAATTCCAATTTAAAATCCACTAAGGTTATACCGACTTTAGTAAAAAATTCTTTTAAAATTTCATTTATCTTTAAAGAGTACTTCTTTATCTTTTTGAGCTCTTTTTCTGTGGCTAATTTTAAAGCCAAGATATGGTCATCGTTAATCAACGGATCGTGCAGTGCATCTTTTTTATAGTGGTATTCGAATACCGGTTTCTCCAACTTTATGCCTTCTTCTATTCCCAGCAGTTTGCTCATGCCGCCGGCGACGATATTGCGCACAGTAACCTCAACCGGGACTATTTCAACTTTCTTAACCAGCATTTCCCTGTCGTTCAACAGCCTTATGAAGTGGTGCGGTATGCCGTTGGCCTTCAGAAGATTAAAAAGTATTACGGAAATCTTGTTATTGTAGATACCTTTTTCTGTAATCGTTCCGCGCTTTGTGGCGTCAAAGGCCGTGGCATCGTCTTTAAAATACTGGATTAAAACATTGGGCCTCTTTGTAGTATAGAGTATCTTTGCTTTACCTTCGTATATTTTTTCAAGCTTTTTCATGTTTCTCCCCCCTTTAATAAGCGCACACTTTACGGAGCTATGGCGAACTTAAAGTGTTTGCGCGAATTAAACCCCCCACCACTTTTAGCGATGAGGACTCTTTTTACTTAAAACGTTTATCTCTTTTTCAAACCCACTGTATTTAATTCCACGCTCGTCTGTAAAAGTGGTGGGGGGTGAATTCAGACAGCAATTTATGTTCATTGTATTCCATAAATTGCGTCTTCATTTAGTTGATTCCTACTTCTTTGTAAATCTTGTCGATAAATCTAATGTAATACTTTATATCAAATGCCGCCTCGATGGCATTGCTGGAAAGATGTCGACGTATCTTTGTATCGTGCAACAACACTTCCTTAAACTCTCTCTTTGTCTGCCAGACGATCATCGCACAGCGCTGCACCATATTATAAGCATCGGGACGAGAAACTCCCTTCTCCATTAATTCCAGCAGGATTCTTTGCGAAAATATTAAACCATTAGTCTTTGTTAAATTAGCAATCATATTCTGGGGATAGACCACAATATTCTCCAGAATCTGGACCGCTTTAACTAAGGCATAATCTATGATCATCGTTGAGTCCGGCAAGATCACCCTCTCCACAGAAGAATGACTAATATCTCGTTCGTGCCAAAGATTAATATTATCCAAGGCTGCCTGCGCATTTGATTTTAGGAGCCTGGCTATACCGGAAAGCCTTTCGCAAGTTATGGGATTCTTTTTATGCGGCATGGCCGATGAACCTTTCTGATCTTTTGAAAACGGCTCCTCTGCTTCCAATACCTCTGTCTTTTGTAAATGGCGGATCTCCGTAGCAATTTTATCTAGAGTTGCACCTACAAAAGTAAGCGCCAGAACATACTGAGCGTGCCGATCGCGAGAAATAACTTGTGTTGCAGCTACGCAAGGATTTAACTTTAATTTATCACAAACATACTTTTCTACTCTAGGCTCTATATGTGAATATGTGCCTACTGCTCCGGATAATTTACCCAGCCTGACCATCTCTCTGGCATCCTCCAAACGCTTTAGGTTTCTCTGAGTTTCATCATACCAGAGCGCAAACTTTAAACCGAATGTCACCGGCTCTGCGTGAATACCATGAGTCCTGCCTACGCAAATTGTCTTTTTATACTTCTTGGCTTTTTTAAGTAAAACATCCGATAGCCGCTTGGTATCTTCTATGATGATATCCATCGCTTCAACCAACTGCATGGCTAAGGATGTATCCAAGATATCATTAGAGGTCAAACCCATATGAAAGTAGCGGGCATCTTTACCTATAGACTCCGCGACGTTATTGATAAAAGCAACTATATCATGCTTGGTCTTCTTCTCTAGTTCTTCTATGCGCTCTATGCTGAATTTAGCTTTACTCTTAATATTCAGACAGGATTTCTTAGGGATTCTACCTAATTTAGACAAGGACTCGATTGTAAGTATTTCTATCTGAAGCATCTTCTCAAACTTACTCTCTTGACTCCAGATCTTTTCCATCTTAGGCAAAGAATATCTTTTAATCATCTCAATATACCTCCAATGACTTGTTAAATGAGCCCGCCACACCTTCATTGGCGGGCGAATTAACCCCGCACCTTTTTAGCATTTAAAAAGCTCAATAAATTGTTCTTTAATGATTCAAATATATAAAAGGCGCGGGATCAAATTCCCCCT
>CAZFPS010000014.1:28054-32545 GCA_964520705.1 uncultured Planctomycetia bacterium
TATTTATTCAAATTCAATATTAAAAGGTGAGGGTCATTTGAGAAACCATAATATAACAGAAATTCTTCATCTAGTCAACTTATTTTGCCTATTTTGAGGTGATTTTAAGGTAGCTAAATAGTGCTAAATATTGTAAGCATATATACTATATAAACTTAGGCATAAAGACAGAACTACTTTAAATTTCACATCTTAGCCAACATTAAGTTATTTAGCAAAATAAAAAACCTCTCAAGTTTTTGATTTTGAGAGGATTTTATTTTATTAATATATTATACGGCTAGCTATTTTACCGTGCTCATCATATTTCTAGCTACTTCTATAGCTTGAGGAATCACTGCAATAGCTATCAAGCAGTATACCGCGCCCAAAACAATACCAGCGATGGCCAGACGTTTACCTCTAAGTGTCTCGTCCTGTTTAATACGCTTCAGCGCCAAGACGCCAAAAACAATAGCCGCGATACTACGCTCTAATCCGAACAACTGTACATAGCAAAGCGCCCCAATAGTAAGACTGGCTATTGCTAATTCGCTATAGAATGTAGATTTTTCTTGCTCCATAATTACTCCTCTATTTGCCCTACAACTTCTTCTTTATGCTGCGTCTCTATAACTTCTTCAACTTCTTCAGTTTTAACTTGAGGAACATGCTTAGACTCTTCCTTAAGCTCTTCTTTAGGCGCTTCTTTAACTTCAACCACGGCTGGTTTTTGGGTTTCTTCCCGAGGCTTCTCCTCAGTAATCACCTCAATTGCCTCCTCAGCTTCTGTCTCTGGAGTTTCTTCTACCTCTTCTAGTTTCTCCTCGGGCTCCTCCTTGGGAGTTTCTTTAACCTCTACTTTTGGCTCTGCCTTAGCTGCTGCCTTAGCCTCTGCTTTAGTAGCCTCAACTGCAATAGACTTAACCATCTCTAAAATCTTGCCTTTGTTTAACGAGATCCTTCTTCTTATCTTATTTAAGACAATATCAAAACATTGAGCTAAATCTTCCTCAGCGCGCTCTTGTTTGAAATTATATATATTATACTTCTTGCGCTTTTTACTTAACTCGCTAAAATCCAAGATAACCTCTCCGCTCCTGGTATTCTTTAACACTAAATAAATCTCGGCTTCGCTATCTACTCTATTTGAAGGCAAGCCAAAAAACGGCAACACATTCAATCCTGGAATATAGGATATCATCGTATCAAAAGACTCCCAACCAAACCGCCTTATCTCTCCAGTAATAACTAAGTAGTCTTCTGGTTTAGCCGGAGAGTGCATATCATCAAAAAGCTCTATGCTCTTTAAAGTATCAAAGATCTTGGATGAAACTTTTTCTCTCACGCTGGTCATATAGGAGATATCTTCGGTGGGGCGTTTGTCCTCTAAAGGCACAAACCCAACCACAACCAATATCTCTTGTCCATAGAGATTCGCGTATAGACTTTTATCATCTGAAGCAGAGTCTTTCAACATTCTACTCCTACAGCCAGAGAAGGCAGCTGAACACAAACTTAATAGCAATAATAGTACAATTAACTTTTTCATAATCGGTGTGATTATCACCTAATATACACTAAACTTACTAAACATACAATAGAAAACTAAAAATTGATCCTAGCGCGAATTTTATATCTTTACATATCAATCTTTAAGTGCTATAAGTTAAATACTAATCTTTAAAAAGGTTCGCTTAACTATGAAACTGAGAAAAATAAGGCTCTTACCATTTTGTTTAATCTTATTGTTGATCCCTTTTATTCTGGGCTATGCTTCGCTCAAAAGCAAAACAATAGAAGCCTGGTTGGCCTACTGGGATGCCCAAAACAGCCTGGAAAATCTAAAAGACAACTTCCCCGATAAAATCGATAGACTCCACCTATTCTTCTATGCCCTGGATGAAAACGGCAATATTGTAAATGCCTTTGCCGATCAGGAAAAATACAAAAAGATAACCAAAGATTTAAGCAAGCTGGATATAAAATATTCCGTCTCAATAACCAATGACATTATCTACTCAAAGACCGTAAGGACGCTAAAAGATCCTGCTATAGTTCATCGTGTATTAAGCGATGAGGATTCAAGGAAAAAACATATCCAACAGATTATAGATATCGCGGAAAAAGTAGGTGCTGATGGCATAGATATAGACTATGAAAAGATCAATCTAGAAGATGGGAATATCTTCGCCAAATTCATTAAAGAATTAGCCGATATCCTTCATCGGCAAAACAAGACCTTAAACGTAACGGTACAACAAAAGACAAATAATATAAGAAAGTCGGGCGCAGGCGCAGTTAATTGGGAGGAAATCTCAGAATACGCGGACAAAATTACAATAATGTGCTACAACTACTCATCCAAAGTATCCAATCCCGGGCCAATATGCCCGCCTTACTGGTTAAAAGATATCATCAAATTCGCAAAATCACAAATCCCAATCGATAAGATCTGCATTGCTTTAGCCTTGCACGGATACGACTGGTCTTCAGAAGAGGTAAACTCGGTGAATTTTAGGAAAGTTGTAGATTTGCTTAAACAGTATCCGGCTGTTTTAAGGTGGGATAAAAAAAACCAGACTCCCTATTTTCAATACTCTAAAGACGGGGTGCGGCATCAAGTCTGGTTTGAAAATCAAAACAGCATCTCAGCGAAGATCGAATTAATCAAAAGATACAAAATCAACCACATCGCCTTCTGGCACTTAGGTATTCTAGACCCCTCTTTGTCTGAATCAATCGATTTATTTCTAAAATAAAAAACCCAGGAAATATATTCCCCAGGCTTTAACTATACTTCAAGATTTCAGACTACCTCAGGCTAATCAATTTTATAACCAAGCGGCTTTAAGATCTAGCTGTGTTGCGCCCTGAAGGCCCGACCTCCTCGCTTCCAAACGGACCACAGTTCCCTTCCCATAAATATCTCTTTGAGGAAATGGGATAGTTCTACTAAGATTTTAGATATTAATTATTGTGGTGAGGGTGGAGCATTGCCTCCAGTTGAAAAATTGCCTGACTCCGATATAATAATACTATAGTCAGAATCATAGCTACCACCAACACTTTCTCCATTTCTTGTTGCCATAACTAATGTTTCATCAACGGCATCAACATATATAGCGCCATCAGGATCAAGTGCATACTCAAAATATTTCGTCGTAGCCTTTGTGGGAGTTTCCAGAGTAATATTTATATCGAGATAAGTAAAATCGTCAGTATACGCCCTATATTCAACTGCGTACCTTAATAATGACCTGCGCATAGCCCCCAATGTACTAACCGCCTCCGACATTCTCGACCTCTCCACCACTCTGCCAAACTTGGGCATAGCAATAGAAGCTAAGATAGCCACGATTATTATAGTAATTACAAGTTCCATCAGAGTAAAACTTCGACGCCTTAATCTCATCTATCTCCTCCTTATTAATTAATCTCTATAAAAACAAACTTAGGTTTTAATCTTTTATATTATATCACAACTAAAAAATTTAACATAAAATTTTATAAATAACTAAAACATAAAAAAATGACATTGGGTAAGATTAATCACTCAGCCAATGCCGTCTATCTGATTATTATTAATGTTGTGGACTAATCAACTTCTTCTGCCAGAGCATCCCAAGGCCACTCTTGCTCAAAAGCAGCGCCAGGATTATCTTTAGGGTTGGGAACAATACAGGTAAAGATTTCGCCCAAGCCGTAAACTTCACGGCTGAACCAATACCACACGCCCTTGCCCAATCCTACAAAAGGATGTCCTTCATAAGCTCCATTCATGGTCTGGCCGGGTAATTCCGCGATACCTAAGAAACCATTAGCCAATCCACGCCATAGCTTATTTCCAATGGGCTTTACGCCTTCGCCTAATGTCGGCTTAAAAATGCTGTACTGTTCGCCCTCTTCCCAGGCATATTCGGCATCCAGCGGAATACCAACGCCCTGATTATCTTCGGGATTGAGCGCCCAGAAACCAAAAAGTTCCAATGCGCCCCAGCTCATTCTGCCTGCGGCGTGGCCTAGGCCGCGGAAAAATCCCAAAATGGTTCCCACGGTCTTAGACAGCACTTTACCCTCTATCGGCTCAAAACCTTTGTCAAATCCCTTATAAATCTGTACCGGCAACTCCACAATGCCCGTAACTAAATTCACCGCGCCTCTAACCGCCTTCCTGCCCATGCCTTCTCCGACGTCATCGGCTGCCGCATAAGCTGTCGATACCATAATTAACGACGCTAAAACTAACACCAATAATCTTTTCATAAAACACCTCTTTAACTCAAACTATCTCACTTAATCCTTCTAAGTCTAATATATCACTTTCAAAATAATATTCAACAAATAAATCCTCACATTTAATGAGCCCCAAACTTATGGAGCGACAGCGCTCATAAGTTTGTAGGGCGAATTAATCCCGTGCGTTCTGAAAGAATGCATCGGGGTTAATGATTATATTTGTAGGGCGAATTAATCCCGTGCGTTCTGAAAGAATGCATCGGGGTTAATGAT
>CAZFPS010000014.1:32645-33354 GCA_964520705.1 uncultured Planctomycetia bacterium
TATATTTGTAGGGCGAATTAATCCCGTGCGTTCTGTCCCTCCGAAAGCTTAACTCTCGGAGCTATTCGTGTGCTTTTTCTTGTTTTTTCCTACTTACTTCGTTTTTTGTGTTTTTTGCTATGTTTGCTTGTTTGTTGTGTTTATCCTTATCTTTCTTACCTTTATCGCCCATGAATGCTCCTCCTTTTTTTCTGGGTTAGCTTTTTCCATCCTTTTGGATCGGTTTTGATTTCCTGTTCGTCCGGCCCGGCTTCGCCGGAGGCTTCAGCCGAGGCGAGCAGGCGGGCGCCTTTGGCGGAAATCCCGAAGCCTACGTAAAATGTTTAGGCGAGAGGCAACTTGCTACATTACTCTCGCCCGCCATCTCGCCGTAGGCGGATAGCGAGGCCTCGTCATTTCACCTTAGGCGAAATGACGGGCTAAACCTCTATCCAACAGCTCTTAATGAGCAAACAATTTACGGAACGAAGTGCTCGTAAATTGTTTGTGCGAATTAATCCCGCCGAGTGTGCCAAAATAAATTTTGGCACGTATACGAGGCGGGACTAACTATTCATCCCTTTTGCCAAACCTCTATCCAGCAATTCTTGGTTAAGGAATCCTCCGTATCTGAGAATAACCTCAGGTCTCGACTCGCCCTCTTTGTAGAAGACGTCCGCAAGATAGCGGCCGTATTTATCCGGCGAGTGGGTCTTGATAATTACAAACG
>CAZFPS010000015.1:0-11970 GCA_964520705.1 uncultured Planctomycetia bacterium
GGTTTTGATCAACAATTATTAGTATCCAGGCGATATCTCGCCTTTTTTCTTTAAAATATTACCTGGATTTTGAGGATATCAAAGAAGACAATACGTTTTACATACGATAGAAAGGATATGAAAAGCTCTATTAACATTTGCATGATGGACTAATATGAAAAAAGATACATTCTCTTCTACTATTGACCAAAAGATACTGGATTTCTTAAGCCGAAATCCACAAGAGGGCTTTTATAGCGCACAGATTGCCTTTGAGACCGACTTAAGCAAAGGAGGCACAAACCAGTCTTTGCATAAGATGGCGCGAGAGGGGTTGCTCAAGACGGAAAAAAAGGGCAGAATGGTCTTTTATCGTGCCGACCCTAAATCTCCGCTCGTCAAGCAGTATAAGATTCTCAAGAATATAAGCATATTGCAGAGTGTTATCGATAAGCTTAAGGCCTTATCAGAGCGCGTCATACTTTTTGGCAGCTGTGCCCAGGGTGAAGACACGCAAGAGAGTGATATGGATATTTTTGTCGTCTCTGAAAAAAAGGAAAGGGCCAGAGATATAGTTCTTTCGGCGCGTTTGAAGCGCAAGGTCCAGCTGGTTATTAAAACCCCGCAGCAGTATTTAGGGTTAGATAAAAAGGAGCCTGCTTTCTATAGGGAAGTAAGGAAAGGAATAGTTTTATGGGAAAAGGAATAGATAGTATCCGATTTAAGGAGTGTTTGGCTAAAGGTAGGATTAAGAAGTTTGATGCGGCCAGAAAATTAGTTTCTAAGGAGCTGAGGAGCTGCCGGGATGATTTAAAAGCAGCCCAGAAGAGTTTTAGGAGTCAGAATTATAAATGGTCAACTATCCAGGCGTATTATTCCATGTTTCATGCCGGGCGGGCCCTAATCTATTCTAGAGGGTACCGCGAGAGAAGCCATTATTGTTTGATTGTAGCTATAAAGCTACTTTTTGTGTCTGAGGGCCTGCTGGACATAAAATTGGTGGAGGCCTTGCAGACAGGAAAAGAGCTTCGCGAGAATGCAGATTATGAAGATGAGTTTTCCAAAACTAGTGCGCAGAACTTACTAGATAAGGCAGATGAGTTATTAAGCTGTGCTAAAAATATTTTGAAAGTATAGAATGGACGAGAAGCTTACAAACCAAATCCTAAAAGGCGTAAACGCTGAACAGCGTGAGGCTATTACCTACCAAGACGGGCCGTTGCTGATTATTGCCGGTGCGGGGACGGGGAAGACGACGGTAATCAGCCGCAGGATTGCCTGGTTGGTGGCAAGTGGCCTGGCCAAGATGGATGAGATACTCGCGCTTACATTCACCGACAAAGCTTCGGGTGAGATGACTGAGCGGGTAGATATCTTGCTTCCTTACGGCTACACAGATGTCTGGATATCTACGTTCCACGCGTTTGGAGACAGGATTTTGCGTGAGAGCGCGTTGGAGTTGGGACTTAATCCGGATTTTCAGGTTTTGACCCGGCCGGAGGCAGGAATATTCTTTAAAGAGCACTTGTTTGAATTTCCTCTAAAGATTTATCGGCCGCTGAGTAATCCCACCAGATTTATCGATACAATTTTAGGTCTATTTAGCCGGCTGCGCGATGAAGATATATCGCCCAAAGAGTATTTAGATTACGCCCAGAAGCTGGCTAAAAAGACAGAGAAGCAAGAGGACGCGGCCAAAATCGAAGAGGCGGCGAAGCATCTGGAAGTCGCCCAGACCTATGAAAAGTATATGCAGCTTTTGGATCAAGAGAGTAAGGTTGATTTTGGCAACCAGTTTTATCTGGCGCTTAAGGTGCTGCGCGATCACCCTAGTATTTTACGAAAATATCAACAGCAGTTTAAATATATCTTAGTAGATGAATTTCAGGATACGAACTTTGCCCAGTTTCAATTGTTAAAACTCCTGGCTGGTGAGAAGAAGAATATTTCGGTGGTTTCAGATGATGACCAGTGTATCTTTCGCTTCCGCGGCGCGGCCTACAGCAACATCCTGAATTTCAAGCAGGATTACCCGCAAGCTAAAGAGATCAGCCTGATTCAAAACTACCGCTCCACGCAAGTAATCTTAGATACAGCCTACACATTAATCCAGAATAATAATCCGGAGAGGTTTGAGATAAAGTCAGGGATAAATAAGAAGCTCAAAGGTATCTCTAAACAAGGCCAGGCGGTCGAGCATTTGCATTTTGGCACAGTCTCGGATGAGGCGGATGGTGTGGCCGAGATTATTGAGAAGAAGGTGAAGTCGGGTGAGCGCGAATACGGCGATTTTGCGATTCTGGTGCGCTCGAATAATGACGCCGACCCTTATTTGCGCAGCCTGAATATGAAGAGCATACCTTGGCGGTTTAGTGGAAATCAGGGGTTGTATTCGCGCGAAGAGGTGCGCATGTGCATCGCCTTCCTGCGCATAATGAATAACTTGAGCGACTCGGTGAATATGTACTACTTGGCCTCGTCTGAGATCTATAAGATGCCGCTGGATGATTTAAGTTATTGCATGAACTATGCCAAGAGGAATAATCACAGCCTCTACTATACGTTTAATAATGTCTCTAAGATTGAGCAGCTTTCGCATATTTCAGAAAAGGGAGAGAAGACAATAAAGAAGTTGATCAAGGATATTGAAAGGTTTTTAGAGTTCTCGCGCGGCAATACCACTGGTCGGTTGCTCTATAAATTTTTAAATGAGTCCAACTATTTAAAGAACTTAGTCAAGCACGAGTCTTTGGAGAACGAGGAAAAGATAAAGAACGTGGCCAAGTTCTTTGGTATGGTCAGGAAGTTTGAGCTGGTGGCGCGTGAGGATAGGCTGATATATTTTATCAATCATCTGGATATGTTGATTGATGCCGGTGATGATCCGGCCACGGCTGAGGCGGAACTGGATGAGTCAGCGGTGAATGTGCTGACTGTGCACAAGGCCAAGGGTTTGGAGTTTCCTGTTGTGTTCTTGGTCAGTTTGGTTAAGGGGAAGTTCCCCTGGCCAAAGCGCGGACTGCGAATTAGTTTTCCCGAGGAGTTGGTAAAGGACATTCTGCCGCAGGGAGATTTTCATATTCAGGAAGAGCGCAGATTATTTTATGTGGGTATGACCCGGGCACAGAAAGAGTTATATCTGACTTCGGCCTTAGATTACGGCACTACGCGCACGCGTGAGCTCAGTCCGTTTGTGATTGAGGCTTTAGGGATCCCTAAAGACAAGGTCAAGGCGATTAAATCCAGCGCTAAAGAGACGATTGCCCGGTTCGCCGCGGTCAAAGAGTCCAAGAAGATCAGGCGTAAGAAGATTCCCGCGGATGAGATATTAGATTTGAGCGCCTATAAAATTGATGATTATGCTACTTGTCCGTTGAAGTATAAGTATGTGCATGTGCTGCGCGTACCGATTATGGCCCACCATACGGTCATATATGGCAGCGCAATGCACAAGGTTGTGGAACGCTACTATCAATATAAGATAAATAAAAAGAAGGTGAGCTCAGATGAATTACTGAGCTGGTTTGAGGAGGCGTTGAGTTCCGAAGGTTTTGAAGGTATGGAGCACTTTAAGCAACGGCTGGCAAAGGGCAGAGAGGCGTTGACTGAATTTTACAAGCGGGAGGAGAAGTTGAGTGCGTTGCCGGAGTCGATTGAGCAGGAGTTTTCCTTTATGTTGGGCAAGAACCGCATTAGGGGCCGCTGGGATAGGATTGATAGAGATGGCAAGGATGCGGTGATCGTGGATTTCAAGTCTTCACAGGTCAAGGATCAGAAAGAAGCGGACAAGAAGACCAAGAAGAGCCTGCAGCTTTCATTGTATGCTCTGGCCTACAAAGAGACACAGGGAATTCTGCCTAAGGTGGTTAAGTTGTACTTTTTAGAGTCTGGTTTAATCGGTAGCGCGGAAAAAGACGAAGACGACTTTGAGGAGCTAAATTCTCAGATAGAAGATGTCGCGGCCGGCATCAGAGAGCAGAACTTTGTGGCCAAGCCTACGTATATGGGCTGTCTTAACTGCGCCTTTAACCAGATCTGTCCACATACGAGCTATAAGTAGAAAGTAGAAGAACGAACGCAGGGGTAATCTTATAGGTTATCTAGGATCATTACAAAATGTATTATCACATTTGGTTTGTTACAAAGTATCACAAGCCTACCTTGGTGGGGAAAACCGAGAAGAGAGTAAAAGATGCTTTCTTAGAAGTAGCCAGAAATAAAAAGTACACGATCTTGGAAGCAGAAACGAATAAAGATCACGTGCACTTGTTAGTAGAAGCAAGAGACAGAAAAGATTTGGCGAATATAGTTAGGACTCTAAAGTGTGTTAGTGCGAAGAAAGTCTTGGAGAGAATAAGGAATACCCCGCGCTTACGCACGGGGTATATTCGACATTTTTGGGCAATAGGTTACGGGCGCAAGATAGTCTACGAACCACGGCTAGAAGAAGTTAGGAGTTATATCAGAAATCAGAAACGGATTCCCCATACGTAAGTATGGGGAGGTCAAAGATAAATATTGCATATTCTATTTTAAGCATTAGAATAGCTAAGAGGTAAACAAAGATGCCCAGGAAAGTTTTAATCGCTGACGATGAAAACGAGGCCGTTGATTTGCTAAGGAAGGTTTTGGAAAAAATGGACTATCAGGTAACCGTCTGCTACGATGGAATACAGGCAATGGAATTCTTGCAGGGGGATGTTTTCGACGTAGTCTTATTAGATTGTGACATGCCGGGATTGAGTGGCCCGGAATTAATTAGATTTGCTAAGGAGAGAGAGCCATCAACTAAAGTAATAATCTTCACCGGGTTTTCGGGCATAGATAGAGATATAGCTATAAATTACGGAGCGGATGAATTCCTACAGAAGCCTTTGACCGTGGAGGCTATCAAAGAGGCGCTAAGATGAAGAAGTTTTTTGCATTACTATTAGTTTTAGTCTTTGTTTGCGGCTGCGGTGAGGGGCTGAAGACGATGATCAAGCTGGATAAAGAACAGAAAGCCCAGCATAAATATGTGGCTATGCAGAGTAGAAAAGTTCAGTCACTTATAAAGAATATAAAAAATAATAAGCTGAAACTCGGCCTGACCAGAAAACGGGTAATAAGTATTTATGGACAGCCAATTCTGGCAAAAGAGGTGCTGGGATATAATAGGCTTTTGTATCGCGATGCGCTTGATTTTAATCCCGCAGAAAAAGCATACCTTTATTTTGATCAGGATGATAAACTAGCCAACTTTGAGCTTGTGATTAGAGAGCCTGAGGAAGAAGCGCAGGAAGAAGTTCAGCAAGATTTGCCGCCGGAACCCGCCGCAGAAGTTAGTCCAGAATAACCTTAATATTTATTTGTTTGGAGTTGCAGGAAGTGATTGATTTTCTGTTTATGAGAAATTCTTTATCTGAGATTTTCTGGGTTTTAAGATTTGTGCGTATTTGCTTGATCAAATACTTAGAGTAGTCTTTTTTGTGGGAGTTGACGAAGCTGAGATTAATCTTTTTGCCGGCAAAATTAAACTGTACGTAAAGCTGTTTTGAATTGGCGAACTGTTGTTTGACTAATTTTGGCGCGATTACTAAGTCGCCAAACTGTCCGCGCAAGCCAAAGACTTGGGTGAGCAAGGTCATCATGTACCAGCTGGCTGAGCCGGTCAGATAAGAGTACATGCCGCGGCCTTCCAAATTAAAATACTCAGGCAGATTCGGGTATATTTTACTGACATCGCTATTTTTAGCCAGATTAAACAGAGAGTTGAGCACTTCAAAGCCCTGTTTTACGAATCCTCTGTTATATAGAGCGTAAGAAAACATAACGCACATATGTGAGAATATGGCGCCATTTTCTTTTTCTCCGTAAGCAAACGCAAACGCCCTGCCTAAGTCAAATTGCGGTGTTTTAAAGTCGGTATTTAGCCTAAAGCCTTTTAGTTTTTTATCCTGCAGATATTTTTTTGTTGCTTTATATATCTTTTTAATTTGCTTATCTGAGGCAACGCCGCTAAGTATAGGAAATACCTGTCCGGTTAAAGTCATTCTTACCAAACCACTATTTTTTCCTTCCAGGCGTCTAGATTTATTATCGTAGTAGCCGTTAAACAAGCCCAGATTTTTATTTAGATTTATCCACTCTTTAGTCTGGATACGTTTAGATAGCCAGTGTGTCTTGCGTCTTAAGTCTTCAATTAAAGCATCAATGGAAATATTCACCGTCTTTCCGGAGACTTTAGATTTTGTTGAGTCTAGGTATTCCTTGAGAAGCTTAATCTTTTTTGTTCTGGAGTCGTAGTCTATCGCCTTGTGAGGAGCATTGATTAAAGTTAGTACTTCTTTTAGAATTGAGATACTGCTTATTTTCTTTTGCTGTTTTAGTTTCTCTAAGATGTTGGAAATATTGTAAAGGTTGTAGGCGTAGAAGGCGCTGAAAGTTACGCTTTCGCCTTTTTCAGCCGCCATGTCCAGGCCGTCATTCCAGTCAGCATTCTCTAGACGTATAAAATTGCGCGGACCGACATTATAGAACTGCACGAGATGTTCTATTAAGATATGCTCAATGATGGTTCCTTTATAGACTTTACCCTGGCTTGTTTTTAAATTTTGTGAGCCATCCCAGTTACAGTCAATCCCTTTTGAGCGTAGGATTTGTGAATCTTTAAAATAAGCAGTTTTTTTTAGTAAAATATCCAAATCTCCAGTTTGATTAATATAGAGAGATAGCGTCAGGAAAGGCCAGACTCCGTGATCCATCCAGACGCGGGAGATTTTGTTTCTGTCAGAGATAAACTCGCCTGGTTTTTTGGTGATAATCGTAGCGTTAGTACCGTCAATGCGCACTCCAGAGAAGTTTGCTATGATTAAGGGCCGGACACTTTGAGGATTAGATAATATGGGGGCCAAGCAGTCCTGCCAGAGGTCGCGCCAGCCTTTTCCACCGCGGCCATAATCAAAGTCAGGTAGAAAAGAGCAGCCGTATATTTTACGCAGCATCGGTTGCAGATTAACCCAGCGCAGCCAGCTGTCGTAGATATAATCTCCGGTCTCAAACGAAGGTATATTAACTTTATTCTTCCAGGTTGTTTTTGTTTGAGTTAGAGCGCTATTTATTTTGTTTATAGTGTTAAATTTCTGGAAAGTCTTGGATATTTCTTTCTGATTTTTGGCAATACCTAGAATTAAAGCAAGGTATGTGGATTGTTTTGGTTTTAATTTCCTTGTCTTAAATCTCAGTGCTCCCATAGCTTCTTTACCGGAGAGCTGAGCTGGATTGAGTTTTTTCGGCAATTGATTATTTATTACGGATAGAGGCCTGTTTAAACTTCCGCCTTCTCCCATAAATGATTCTTGCGTGGGGAAGCTGCCCATAGGCGCTTTGTGGTTATCCAGGCCAAATACAAAATAAGATGATTGGTTTATCTTGTGTCCGCGTTCGTCAAAAGACATAACCGGCTGAGCAATTACTCCGAATCTATTCTGTCTAATTCTATTTAAGAGCGATGTGACATGTCTGTGGTCTCTTAAATTATCAGCTGAGCGGCCAAATATAGGAACGGCTGAAGTTGCCGTGAATTCAATATCTTTTTTGGAGATATTAGTCAGCTTGATCAACATCAATTCAACCTGATCTTTTGATACGGGAACAAAGTTAGTAATTTCAGCCTGCAGTCCTGCGCTAGGATTTTTTTTGTTTATTTTATGATAGAGCAGGCCAGCTTCTAATATTGTAGAATCTTGGCTATTGTTTAAAGTCCATACTTTTTTACTTTTATTTAAGTAGATCCAGAAATTCCTCGATGCATTTGCCAGGGTTAGGTCAGCACGCGAAGTGGGAGGAGTTAGGAAAGTGTTGTTGTCGGTTTTTATATCTCCTTTAAGCTCAGGGCTTATAGCAGACATCATCTCTGTTTCATTGGCTAAGGGAAAATATAGAAAAGAGATATTTTGCGGATCCTTTGCAATGAATGTAGAGGACTTATCGATAAATCTCCAAAATGAGTGTTTTGTCATAGGTTTTATTAGTATAAGGCATATTTATTATTCTTACAAGATATTTCATATTTGTGGTAAAATAATATTATAGGTTTTAGGGGTTGAACTCCTATGAAGATAATATAAATCCGAATTTCGAATTTCGAGTTTAAAAGTAACAATGCCAGTCGAAGTCAAATTCTTAGGTGGGGTTAGAACGGTCACTGGTTCAAGCCATCTCATTACCACCAGACACTCCCGTGTTCTTATAGATTGCGGAATATTCTATGGCCGCCGCGATGAATCTTATGAATTAAACTCTTCTTTTAAATATAATCCACGCAAACTAGACGCAGTTCTGCTGTCTCACGCCCATATTGACCACTGCGGAAATATTCCAAATTTATACAAGAGAGGCTTAAGGTGTAAAATTTATACAACTTCCGCCACCAGAGACTTGTGTCGTCTGATGCTTACAGACAGTGGCAAGATCCAGGAAGAGGATGTTAAGTATGTGAATAAAGTGAATCGGCGCCTGGGCAGGCCTTTGCGAAAACCTCTGTATAGCGCACAGGAAGCCCGCAGGAGCTTGAAAAAATTCAGGCCGCTGTCTTATCGGCAGAGATTCAAAATCACCAAAGATGTGACTTGTACTTTCTATGACGCGGCTCATATCTTAGGCTCAGGCATTATTGTTTTGGATATCAAGGTGGATAATCGTGACTCTATGCGTATCGGTTATGCTGTGGATTTGGGCAGAAGAGGCCTGCCATTATTAAATGAACCCACAGTTGTGGAAGGCATGGACTATCTGATTATCGAGAGCACCTATGGAGGCAGAGAGCATGGTCCCATAGATGAGGCAAAGGGAAAGTTAAGGGATGTGATAAATCAGACCATAGAGCGCGGTGGCAAAGTAATAATTCCTTCGTTTGCCCTGGAGAGAGCACAGGAGGTCATATACTTTTTGAACCTGCTCATAAAAGAAAAGCAGATTCCGCCGATCCCTATTTATGTAGATAGTCCTTTGACTACAAATATTACCGAGGTCTTTCGTACGCACTATGGTTATTTGGATGATGAGACGCGTGCGCTGATGCGTACTAAAAAAGCAGGGCCTTTTGATTTTGTGAATTTAAACTATGTACGCAGCCGGGACGAGTCTAAGGCCTTAAACTACGATAAGCGCCCGATGATCATTATCGCCGGTTCGGGTATGTGCGAAGCCGGAAGAGTCCTCCATCATTTAAAAAACAATATCTCCGATTCCAGAAATACAGTTTTAGTCGTAGGATACATGGCCGCGAATACCTTGGGCAAGAGAATTGTGGATAGGGCACGCATTGTGAGTATTTATGGCGTAGGCTGTGAATTGAATGCCCAGGTGGCCGTAATCAATGCCTTTTCTGGCCATGCGGATAAAAATGAATTACTGGAATATGTCAAATCCTGTCTGCCTATTAAAAAAGTATTTATCGTACACGGGGACATAGAGCAATCTAAGAGCATATTTGATCTTATGAGACAGTCCGATATAAATGCCTATATGCCGGATAAGAACGAAGAGCTGGTGTTAAGAAATTAAAATCAAGCTTATATAAAATTACTTGTCTTTAGAGATTTTTTGATTATAATATCTTTATATAATATATGGATATGAAGAGGATTTCACTGCTTATTTTGTGTGTATTTTTGTGTTCTTGCGCTATGGTCTCTGATAGTCGTCAGCACTATTGCCAAGCCACTTCTTACGCAAAAGCCAAGAATTATGACGCGGCGTTTATGAGCCTCAAGACTCTCTTAAATAGCGATCAGCACTCTCCTTATGCGCCCAAGGCTGCTTTTGCTGTGGGTGAGTACTATTATGAGAGTAACGATTACCTAGATGCAATAATAGCATTTCGCAAATATATAACCGCTTATCCAGAAGATGAGGGAGTTGTATTTGCTGAGTTGATAATCTACAGAATGGCTACGCAGTTGAATCCTAATAAAAATATCCCTTTTAATGAACGGTATTTCCTAAGTAGTATCAGAAAGAAGATGTTTGATCGGCCGGTATTTTTTATTTTTACTGAAAATAAAGAAAGTTTCTCTTATAGTTCCGCTTTTGGCAATGTTTATTTAGCATTCGATTATGTTGATAAAATCCAAATAACTCGTAATGGCGATGTCCTATTCGAGCTCTCCCCGTAGAAGACTAAAAATATCTCTATTCATCGTACTGTTCATAGTGGCCTTATATTTCATTATGGACCTGTGTTTAAGTCTAATTCTTAACAACCATTTAAACAAGGCAAAGACAGGCCTTAAACAAGAAGCCGGTTTAAACTTTACTTATAAACTTGCTCTATTTGATATGTTCAATGGAATTTCTATAAATGGTTTAGTCATAGGCAAGGATGAGAAGAAAGTTTTTGACACTACCAATATCAAGCTAAAGGTGAATCTTGGGAGTACTCTCTTAAACAGAAGGCTATCGTGTAAGGAGATTATTGTTAATGATCCGCACATCTATAAAATAGAGCACTTGGATAAGAATTATTTGTCTCTTTTGTTAGTGGGCACAAAAGACAACGGAGATATCTTAAAGTCTGTAATGCTTAGATTGTTCAATTTAAATTATATGGGCTTAATAAATTTAAATATGGGGGGCTACGTCGCTTTAGCTCAGGATAAGATACTTTTATCTCGAGGTAAGATGCAGATTTTAAAGGCTGCTTTTTTGGGTAAGACGGATTTTGACCAAAGCAACAGCTTATTGGATAATCCCCTGGATTATTCCTTTGAATCGACATTCATAGACGGGGACTTTGTGGTAAATAAGCTTGATGTAGTAGGTTTTACGGTCAGATTGGTCGCTTCCGGAAGGGTTAAAGATTACGGCAACACAGCAGAGCTCGATTTCAAAGGTGAATTAAGCGATTTTATGCTCGAGGATGTTAAGCAGTTGAATAATGACTATGTCTATGCCAGAGGCATTTTGAGTTCAAAATTTGTTGTTAAAGGAGCTGTTGCGCAACCCGGTTTTAGGGCAGACATAAAGATTAGAGATTCCAATATAAGAATTTTAGATTCATTAAGGGTAGATAATATAAACTCAGATTTTGTCTGGGATAACAGCGGTTTTCGTTCTGAGAAGATTTCTGGCCTAATGGATGGGGAACCGGCCAATTTGAAGCTGCTATTTGAAAAGCAAGACGGCAAAAATATAATAAACCTTGAATTCTTAGCTACGAATTTAGGCTTATTAGATGATCTAAAAATAGGATTTGAGGGAAGCCTTCTTAAAAATGTTTTATCAGGAGACATCCAGGTTGGGTTTAGTCGTGCCTATAATCAGAAAATTTTGAAGAAGCACTACAAGCTTAAAAACTTTAATTTGGATTTTCTGGATTTTGAATTTAATTGCGACTCGGCACAAATACAGTTAAGCGAAAAGAAACAACACCAAACCGAGAAGGTTAGGAATATTTTATTCTCAGAAATAAACGGAGCCTTGTCTATGATTAAAGATAGTCTTGAGCTGCATAGCTTCCAGGCCAAATTATTCGATGGTGCTTTAAAGGGTAAGGCTTCTATTAGCAGCCAAGAGAAAAGCTTGCAATATGATGCCAGAATAAATTTGTATGACTTAGATTCAAACGCGCTAGTAAAAGATTTGTTTTCGGCTGATTATGAATTATCTGGTCCTCTTTCAGGAAATATAACTGTAAATAGCAAGTTAAGAGAGAATATAACCGGTGATGTCCAGATAGTGAATGGCCAGATAAAAGATAACGCGATCTTAATTGCCATATCTGACTTTTTTGGCATACCTTCATTAAAGACAGTGGCTTTTAGCAATCTAAAGATTATTTTTTTCAAGGTTTGGAATAAGTATGACTCTAAGATTAGTCTATTTTCTCCGGATGTGGCGATATATTTAGATAATAAGACTTTTGAGGATGATGAACTTGATGGGTATCTGTTGGTAAAGCTGGCTACTGCGCTTATGGATGAATCTCCTAGATTTAAAAGGCTGTTTAGA
>CAZFPS010000015.1:11980-25368 GCA_964520705.1 uncultured Planctomycetia bacterium
GCAGAGCCAACCGTATATTTCCCTTTCCAACTAAAAGGATATTTTGATAGGCCCAGGATAGAGTGGTTGGAGAGTGAATTTAAAGAGAAGCTTGAGGATTTCCTACCGGATACTCATAAAAAATTGTTGCAGGATGCTCTAAATGATTTGGTGAAGCATTCTTCTCAGTAGTATTTTACCCAGATGAGATGTAGATAAAAAAATGACCCCGGACTAACTAAGTAGCCCGGGGTTGTTGAGCAACCCCGAAAAGTTTTTCTCTTGCTTCGGTAACCCAGCCACCCTGTTACTTGCATTCATTTTTTTGTTCCTGTAACCTCAACAATTACAAGGATTTACAAGCAATTTAGGTCTGTTGGCTTTGTGCCCCCTGATTTCTCAGGGTTTACCTTTTCGGCTACTAAAAGTATACACTATTTTGGCAATAATTTCAAGGTTTCCATAAAATATAGCAAATAAAGGGTTTAATTCCTGGCAATAAAACTCTTGTCTAAGTTAAGGTTAGAGACTATAATAAATGAAGTCCAAGCTTACGGAACGCAGTGAACGTAAGCTTGTGACTGAATTTATCCTTGACATTTACCTAAAATCTTCATTATCTAGGTAGATGTGAAGGATAAATTCGCAGAAGGCCTTGGGCCTATGATTTACGTCGTCATTAAGATTCCGTAAATCATCTGTTCATTAAGGGGGTGAAATTATGTCAAAGATTAAGATTGAAAAGGCGACAGCGGAAAGGTTAAAACAGCTCAATGTAGAAAGCTGGGGCACCTGGGAGTGCGAACCGTCGACATTTGACTGGGAGTATGACTGTAATGAGAGCGCTTATGTGTTGGAGGGTAAGGTTAAGGTTAAGACTCCGGAAGAGGAAGTAGAGATTCAGAAGGGCGACATTGTGCATTTTCCTAAGGGTTTAAAGTGTACATGGATTGTCCAAGAAAAAATCAGGAAAGTCTTCAAATTTGAGTAAGTTTAATGCTTAAGAATATTGTTTTTTATATTATCATTCTGGCCCTGGGATTAGTCTGGATTCGTTATTTTGAATGGAAGAGCATATTCTATCCTACAAAAGATTTTCCTTATACTCCTGAAGCCATTGGTCTTGAGTACGAAGATGTTTTTGTAAATACAGAAGATGGCAAGGCGATTAACGCTTGGTTTATTCCGTCTAGAGTTTCGCGCTATACGCTGCTGTTTTGTCATGGTAACGGCGGAAATATCTCACACAGAATAGAAAAGATAGATATTTTTAATAAATTGGGCTTGGATATTTTTCTCTATGACTATCGAGGCTATGGAAAGAGTAGTGGCCTTCCTTCGGAGAAGGGTTTGTATTTAGACACACAAGCCGCCTATGATTATCTTGTTAAGCAGAGAAAGATTCCCGCAGAAAATATTATTGCTTACGGTGAGTCTCTGGGTGGAGTAGTGGCGGCGGATTTGGCTTCCAGGGTAAAATTAAAGGCATTGATTTTGGAAGGCGCATTTACACATGCAAAAGATATGTCTAGAGAGATATATCCTTTTTTGCCCACTTTTCTTTTGCGCAGTAAGCTCGATTCTTTGTCTAAAATTAGCCGCATTTCCATACCTAAGCTTTTTATACATAGTACAAATGATGAGATTGTGCCTATTCATTTGAGTCGCAAACTATTCGATGCAGCGCCAGAGCCCAAGACATTTATAACTTTAAGCGGCGGCCATAATACCTACCATATGGATTCGAAAAAAGAATACATAGAGAGTATCGCAACTTTTGTTGATTATCTTAAAGATTTCTAGTATTATATAGATCATATAAATTGAAATAATTACACACAGGAGGTAAGATGAAGAGATGTAAAAAGTGTAAAGTTCCGCTTGAAGGAGTATTGAGCAAGGTTTCTAAGCTAATCGGAGTAAAGCCATCGCAGAAGTTCTCAGGACTCTGTAACAAGTGCGAGCCTAAAGAGGGCAAAGGTAAATATGTGTGCCAGATATGCGCTAGAGAAGTAGATGAGTCAGTGGCTTTGACGCATGTAAAAGCAGAAGAGTATTTATTGGAGTTGATCAGGAAAGATCACCCTGAGTGGAAGACCGAACACGGAACCTGTCATGAATGTGTGGATTACTATAGAAAATTAGTGAAGAAGGCTGAGATATGAGTTTGGTTGTTTTAGGTACAGTTGCCTTAGACACCGTAAAGACTCCTTTCGGTAAAAGAAACATGCTGCTTGGTGGTTCTGCTTCGCACTTTTCCATGAGCGCCAGGTTGTTTACCGATGTCAATCTGGTTGCGGTTATCGGCGAGGACTTTCCCAAAAAACATACAGATTTCTTAAAAAGAAAAGGCGTAATCTTAGCATCTTTAATTAAGGAAAAGGGAAAGAGCTTTCATTGGAAAGGCGAATACAGCGGGGATTTAAATACGGCTATTACCTTGGATACGCAATTAGGGGTACTGGCTACTTTTAAGCCGTATGTGGCCAAACATCAAAGAAGTATAAAGAATATCTTCTTGGCAAATGTGGATCCGGATATTCAAGGGAAGCTTTTGGATATGATGAAGTCTCCGAAATTAGTGGGTTTAGACAGTATGAACTTCTGGGTCAATCATAAAAGAAAATCGCTGCTTAAAGTTTTAAAGCGAGTAGATATGTTTGTGGTCAATGATGCCGAGGCCAGAGATTTATCCGGTGAAAGCAATACAATCAATGCCGCAAAGAAATTGCGTTCCCTCGGGCCCAAGATGGTAGTGATAAAGAAGGGTGAGCACGGAGTAATATTCTATTGTGATAAATTTATGTTCGCGCTTCCGGGTTTCCCGATTTCCAGAGTGGTCGACCCAACCGGAGCGGGCGATACATTTGCTGGAGCTTTGATGGGCTATTTGACTAAGGCCGGCAAAGTCACTGAATCAAGTATCAGAAAAGCCTTGGCCTATGCCACGGTAATGGCTTCGTTTAACGTGGAAGACTTCGGCGTCAACCGTACATCAAAACTCACCATTAGTCAGGTCGAAGCCAGATTAAAGAAATTTAAGAAGTATATAAAATTTTAGTTAATAATTATGAATAGATCAATCGGTGTATTTGATTCTGGAGTAGGCGGTTTGACAGTAGTTAGGGAGCTGTTTAAGAAGCTGCCTAATGAAAGGATAATCTACTTTGGGGATACCGCACGTGTTCCTTACGGTATAAAATCAAAGTCGACGATCATCAGGTTCTCGCTGGAGAATATAATGTTTCTGCTCAAGCAGAACGTAAAGATGATCGTGGTCGCCTGCAATACCTCATCCAGCATTGCGCTTCCGGTTATAAAGAGGCATTTTAAGATTCCTATTGTGGGAGTTATTACTCCTGGTGTAAAAGAGGCGGTCTTCTCAAACAAAAGTAAGCGTATTGGAGTTATTGGAACTAAGGCAACTATTGCTAGCGGCGCGTATCAAAAAGAAATTAAGAAGTTGAACCCGCAAGCTAAAGTAGTGGTCCGCTCCTGTCCCTTGTTTGTTCCTCTAGCCGAGGAGAATTGGCTAAATGAGGAGAGTACAAAGGATATCGTAAAGAAGTATTTGACTCCGTTTAAAAAAGCCAGGATCGATACTTTGATTTTAGGTTGCACGCACTATCCGTTGTTAAAGAACGCCATACAGAGTTTTATGGGCAAGCGCGTTCGCTTAATTGATTCTTCAGAACAGGTGGCTTTAGAGACAAAGCACATTTTAGCGCGCGCCGGAATGTTGGCTACTAAGCGCAGAAAGAATTCTAATAATATCATTTATGTCAGCGACGAATCAGATAGTTTTAAAGAATTAGCCAAGAGAATATTAGGCAGTAAGTTCAAAAATATAAGGAAGAAGAACAATGTTTGAGATAAGGGTAATAGCGGGTTTTAGTTCAGCGCACAAACTGCGCGGCTATAAAGGTAAGTGCGAGGAACTGCACGGCCACAACTGGAAAGTGGAAGTATATGTTTCATCTGAAACTTTAGATAACATCGGCATGGTGGTTGATTTTAAGAAGTGGAAGGAAGATTTGAATAAAGTATTGAATAAGCTAGATCACGCCTATATAAATAATTTGCCATATTTCAAAAAAGTCAATCCTACTTCTGAGAATATGGCCAAGTATATATTTGAGCAGCTACAGTCAAAGACTAAGAAAATTAAAGTAAGCAAGGTTACGGTTTGGGAGTCGGATACATCCGCGGCAAGTTTTTCTAAGCCATGAACCCAGTCCTTCCTAAGAAAATAGTAGATTTTAAGTGGATGAGTTGGGTGAAGGGAAGGGCTGGGTGAACAAGGCGATTGTTCTTTTGTCCGGCGGGTTAGATTCGGCAACTACGTTATATTTGGCCAAGAAAAAAGGTTATAAAGTCAGCTGTTTGATATTTGATTATGCACAGCGCCACAAAAAGGAAGTCAGTTGTGCTGTTAAGATCGCCAAAAAGGCGAAGTGCGAATATAAAGTTGTAAAGATTAGTTTGCCCTGGAAGGGCTCAGCTCTTTTAGATAAAAAGATCCGCGTACCTAAATCGGCTAAGCCGGGAATTCCTGTTACTTATGTTCCGGCGAGGAATACGATATTCTTAAGTTTTGCCTTGTCGTTCGCAGAGGCGGTTGGTACCAGAAATATATTTATCGGCGCAAACGCAATCGACTTTTCCGGTTATCCGGACTGCCGGCCGAACTACTACAAAGCTTTTAATAATCTGAGCAGATTAGCCACAAAAGCAGGTGTAGAGAATAGAGCAATAAAAATACATACACCTTTAATCAGCAAGACCAAAAAAGAAATTGTTTTACTGGCCAAGAAATTAAAAGTGCCATTAGAATTAACTTGGTCTTGTTATGAGGGTGAAAAGAGGCCTTGTGGTGTGTGTGAGAGCTGTAGGTTAAGAAAAAAAGGTTTTAGTGGAGCTAAAATGAGGGATTTAATTTATGTCTAAAGCGAAAGTCAATGAGATCTTTGCCAGCATTCAAGGTGAGGGAAAGTTTGTCGGAGAACAGCACTGCTTTGTCAGGTTCTATGATTGCAACCTAGATTGTAGTTACTGTGATACTGATACAAAAGAATTTAAAGAATATACGGCAGATGAGTTGATGAATGAAATCAAGAAATCTATCGGAAAGCTTGAAATTAAGACCGTATCTTTGACCGGCGGAGAACCTCTGCTGCAGAGAGATTTTTTACTGGAGTTTCTGCCTAAGCTGAAGTCAGCTGGTTACTATAGTTACCTTGAGTCCAATGGCGTATTGCACGATGAGTTATTTGATGTAATAGACTATATAGACGTGGTGGCCATGGACATTAAGCTGCCTAGCTCTACCAAGCAGAAGGATTTCTGGAAACAGCACGAGGAGTTTTTGAAGGTCGCTAAAGATAAAGATGTCTTTGTTAAGGCGATAATTTGCATGGAGACTACCATTGATGATTTAAAGCAGGCGGTGGATATAGTGGCCAAAGTTAATTCCAAGATAGAATTTATCCTGCAGCCTAATTCGCAGGAATTAAGCAGGGCCTTAGCTGATAAATTAAAAGAGTTTAAGGAGTATGCTAAGAGATTTCTTTTAAATGTAAAGGTAATTCCGCAGTTACATAAAGCATTAGGCATGAAGTGATGAAAAAATCATCTTACGAAGGATTACAGAAGAACATCAGAAAACATAAGACTCCTAAAATCGAGGTCTGGCAAAATCAATATCCGGATAAGGAGTACATGATAAATTTGGAGACTGATGAGTTGACTTGTATTTGTCCTAAGACCGGGCTTCCGGACTTTGCTAAAGTCGTAATTCAATATATCCCGAATAGAGTCTGCGTGGAGCTGAAGTCATTTAAGATGTATCTGCACTCGTTTCGCAATGTGGGTATATTCCACGAGCACCTGACTAATAGGATTTTAGATGATTTTGTTAGGGTCTGCAAACCGCGCTATGCGAAAATAGAAGTAGAAATGAACATCCGCGGGGGGATTAAAACAACTGTTTCTGTGGAGTATAAAGAATATAAGTAGATATAAAAATCCGCGGCAGGATTGAGATGATAGTTTCTGTGGAGTATTATAAGGAGTCTTAAGAAGGAGGCAGTATGGCTTTTTTAAAATATCTATCAAACAGCACAATATGTGAAATTATTATTTTTTTAGTAGTTTTGTTTATTGCTAATATTTTTATTTCCGGCGTTATTATTTTACTTTATGTTATAGGAAAGTTGCTCTTTAAGAAGAAGATAGTTCTAAGGACTGTTTTACTATTTTTTTGTGGTTGTTATATAATAATTTTCTTTTTTGTTCTCCTGAATATAAATTTCAATTTGGATTTTATTAATACTAGGCTATTATCTAAATATGGCTTTACCGATGAACAATATCTTGATGAGAGAATCACACGCTTAAACAATTTAATTAAATCTAACCCTCAAGATGCCAATAACTATCTTTCTCGTGCAATAATATATGCTAATAACCTTTATTACGACAAGGCATTAAATGATTTTAAACAAGCATTAAATCTTACCGCGGATCTTCCAATAGCTAATAATTATGTTGGTTATATATACATTGCCAAAGGTAAGTATGATGAGGCAGAAAAGTTTTGTAAGAAAGCTATTGAGCAATCGCCAAATTTTAGTAAACCATATTTTAATTTAGCCCGTATTTATCAACACAGAAAAGATTTTGACAATGCAATAGAGAAAATTACTAAAGCCATTGAATGCGAAGCGAACTTCATTGAGGGATACCTTTTAAGGGCTGATATTTTTTATGATAAAGGAGAATATCAGAAAGCTATTAATGATTTAGAGAAGGTAATCAAGCTAAATCCTCAAAGTAAAGATCATATTGAAAATCAAATTAAGAAAATTTCTAAAAGATTGAACTGATCTGTCTTAGGCGGAAAGCAATAATATTCTAAAATGACGAAAATAATTAATTCAAGCTTAATAGTAAAAACAGTAAGTCAGCTTTGTGCGCAGGCGAATATTAACTTGAGGCCGGATGTTTTGTCTGCGTTAAAAGCAGCTCATCGTAAAGAGAAAAATTCTAAATCCAAGAAGGCGCTTGGTTGGATAATCGCAAATGCGCAAATCGCCAAAAAAGATAAGTTGGCCATTTGTCAGGACACTGGCTTGCCGATTGTGTTCTTAGAGGTTGGGCAGAATGTTCAGTTTGTGGGTGGAGATTTAAATAAAGCTATTCAGAGAGGCATCGAATTAGGTTATAAAAAGGCTAACCTTCGCAACTCTATAGTTAGAGGTCCTTTAAATAGAGGCGGTTCAAAATTTTCTCCCGGGATCATCCATGTTGAATTTGTAAAAGGCAGCCGATTAAAAATAACGGTTTTACCAAAAGGATTCGGATGTGAAAACAAGTCAGCGTTAAAGATGTTTAATCCCACTGCAGAGATTAATGAGATAAAGCAGTTTATTATTGAGACCGTTAAATCAGCAGGACCAAGTGCTTGTCCGCCGTTTGTAGTGGGAGTTGGAATTGGCGGAAGCGCTGATATGGCAGGCTTATTAGCAAAGAAAGCTCTGCTTAAGAGTCTTAAAACTAAAAAGTCAAAATTTGAAAGAGAATTATTAACAAAAATTAATAAGTTAAATATCGGCCCAATGGGTTTAGGTGGTAAGACGACCGCATTAGCTGTCAATGTCAAAACCTATCCTACCCATATTGCGGGTTTGCCTGTAGCAGTGAATATATCTTGTCACGCACTAAGAAGCGCAAGCAGAGCGATATGAAAAAGATAGTCACTCCACTTATAAAAGAACAAATAGCAGGCTTAAGGGCAGGCGATGAAGTTCTGCTAACCGGCACTATCTATACAGCTAGAGATCAAGCTCATAAGAGGTTAACAAAAGTTAGTAGGTTACCTTTGAATCTCAAGAACCAGATTATTTACTATTGCGGTCCTACGAGCACGCCGAAAGGCAAAGCTATTGGCGCTTGCGGTCCTACTACAAGTTCCAGGATGGATAAGTTCACGCCGAAATTGCTTAGAGCGGGTTTAAGGGGAATGATTGGAAAGGGCTCACGCTCTCCGGAAGTTGTAAAAGCAATCAGAAAATATAAAGCAGTTTACTTTTTAGCCCCAGCTGGCTGTGGGGCGCTGTTGGCAAAGAAGGTAAAGAGTTCAAAAATAATCGCCTACAAAGATTTAGGTCCGGAAGCGATCAGGAAATTAGAAGTTAAGGATTTTCCTTTAGTAGTGGGAGTCAAATGAAGATACAACTTATGGAGTCTGAAAGACGACATAAGTTGTAAATCTGAATTTGACCCCGCACCTTTTTAGTATTCAATATGTATCATGTATATGTACTTAAAAGCAATAGAGATAATTCATTTTATGTAGGTTATACAAATAATATAGAACGTAGATTCCAGGAACACAACAAGGGAAAAATCGATTATACAAAAAGTAGAAGGCCCTGGAATCTGGCTTATTATGAGAGTTTTTCTTCTTTAGAAGATACTAAACTGAGAGAAAGCAATCTTAAACACTACGGTAGGGCATTCGGACAGCTAAAAGAGAAGAATCAAAAACAGTTTGAATAGATAAAAGGTGCGGGGTTAATTCGCGCATACAATTTACGCGCACTTCGTTCCATAAATTGTGCGCTCATTAAAAGGAGTATCTATGGTTAGAAGCGATGGAAGAGGATTGGATAAAATTAGGGATGTCAAGATTGCCAGAAACTATGTCAAATATGCGGAGGGTTCCTGTCTTATTGAATTAGGCAGCACCAGAGTGATCTGCACGGCCAGCGTAGAGGAGAGCGTGCCGCAATTCCTTAAGAATTCTCTTACCGGCTGGGTTTCTGCTGAATACGGAATGATTCCGCGCTCCTGCAAGACCAGAATCAGGCGTGACAAGAATTCCGGAAGGACCTTTGAGATACAGCGATTAATCGGCCGCAGCCTGCGCACAGTAGTAGATATGAGCATGTTAGGCGAGCGCACCATTTGGATAGATTGCGACGTAACTCAGGCCGACGGCGGCACGCGCACAGCCAGTATCACAGGCAGCTTTATTGCTTTGGTCGATGCCTTACATAAGATAAGAAAGGGCGGCTTGATAAGAAGGATGCCGATAAAAGATTATGTGGCCGCCACCAGCGTAGGTATGTTTAAAGGTAATTTGTTATTAGATTTAAATTACGAAGAAGACTCCAAGGCTGATTTGGATATGAACATTGTCATGACCGGCAAAGGCAAATTTATCGAAGTACAAGGCACAGCTGAGAAAGAGCCGTTTTCCAAAGAAGAGATGGATAAATTATTTGGCTTGGCGGAAAAAGGTATCAGCCAGTTAATTGATATTCAGAAAGAAGCCATAGGTAAGTATCTAGATTTGTAAAAGGAGAGGATGATGAAGAAGAAAAGATTTTCCATTTCACTAATATGTGCATTTATCATAACGCTGATATTGTCAACATTCCTTACAGGGTGTGCTTCTATTGGCTCTAGAGGAATTAGTAGTATGGGCGACAATCCTTTAGGTCTATATCCAGGAGTCCGTACTGACTTCCATATTCTAAGAATGAGTTTTTCTTCTAAAACTAGTGAGACAGATGAAAAAAATAATGTTTTTCTTTTCGTTTACGCTATAATAGATTTTCCCTTCTCGTTGGTTTTAGATACTATCTGTTTGCCATATGACATGTTTCATAACAGGAGATACGATAAAGTTGATGAGGAAGAATTAAATACTCATCCCAAAGTAAAGGAGCAGTTTTCCGTCGAAGGCGGATCCGCCTCGGGCGGAAAGTAAAGAATATCTACATGGAATTAGTAGTCGCTACGCGCAACAAAAAGAAGTTAAAAGAAATCCAATATCTGCTAAAGGGCTTAGGTTTTAAGATTAAATCTTTAGCCGATTATAAAGACCTTCCAAAGATAGTCGAAGACGGTTTTACCTTCCAGCAAAACGCCATAAAGAAATCCGCTACCATCGCGCAGTACCTTAAGAAATTAACCATAGGTGAAGATTCAGGTTTAGAAGTGAAGGTCTTGGGTAATCATCCCGGAGTTTATTCTGCCAGGTATTCTGGTAAGGGCGCAACTGATAAAAAGAATAATAGTAAGATTCTAAAGGAGCTAAAGAAGGTGCCTTCAAAAAAGAGGTGCGCGAGGTATATTTGCAGCGTAGCTATTTCAGATGCGCATAGATTGCTTGGTGTCTTTGACGGAAAGTGCAGCGGCGTTATAACTACAAAAGAGCGCGGCAAAGCCGGTTTTGGCTATGATCCTCTATTTCTCATTCCTAAATACAATAAGACTTTTGGAGAGCTGGGCGAAGAGGTAAAACACAAGATGAGCCATAGGTATAAGGCTTTTCGTAAGGTCAGGGATTTTCTTGCGGGTTACCGCCAAAAATCAAGTCGGTAAAGGCCTTAATCTTATCTATTACTTCGTCTTTGGCTTTATCCAGGACCTGCATCAAAATAACCTTCTTTTCAAACTTCGGTTCTCTAACCGTACCGGTAATCTTAACTGAAACAACGCCTCCGGCCTCTGAAAATATTCCTGCGAAGAATTTCTCGTACTCGTCTAAATTTTTCGTGATATCTGATAGCGACTTGGGGGTAATATCCATATTCAGATTGCCTTTAAAATCAATAGTGCCTTCACAGGCTAGGAGTAGTACGTCAGAACTTAGAACAACATCCGTAAGCGATATTTTATTGTTAGTGATATTAAAGTTCCCAGTTGCTTCTTTGAATACCAGTGATTCATACCTTGGGATAAATAAAAAGTCTCCCAATTCTTTTAGCGGATTAAAATTCCAGAGATATCCATCTTGGACTAAAAATTCACCTTGGGCTTTTAGGTCTTGAATTGAGTCCATTTGTCCGCTTAGTATAATGGTAGAAGAGATGGTCCCCTTTAACAATTTATCATCAATAGGGATATCACGTTTGATTTTAGAAAGCTCAATATTTTCGCCTAAGACCTTTAGCGCATAAGGGAAGGTCTCTTTTTCTAAATCGATCAAACCATTTATAGAGAGAGTGCCGCCGTAAAAATCGCATTGAGAGCTGGGGATTTTTATTTGCTGATTTTCCTGCGCGAGTTTAATATCCACATTGTTTACTTTATAATTATAAACGCTTAATTCATTTGTGTTTAAATTAACCAGAGCGGTAAGTAGAGTTGGGTATTTAGCATTACCTTGAATTCTCCCGTCTATGCTACATATCCCTCTGGCGTTTATTTTAGAGAGCTGCTCTTGAGGAATTGTCTCAATCTGCTTAAGGTCTTCCAAATCGATTAGCCCTTCTAGGTCCAGGTCTATGTCATAGTGAGTCTTATCTTCTATATTCAGATCACCGCTAATTTCAAAATTGGAGTTATAATAAATTCCCTTTAGGTACTCAATATCGTATAAGTTCTTTTGTTTTGTCTTTAGTTTAGTGCTGATATTCAGCTTATCGCTGTATAGCTCAAGATTAATTAAAGGCAGCGCTAGATCGAGAATTACGGCCTTTGAGTAGAAGGATTTATCAAACAGCTTAAATGAGAGATTTGTCCACTCGATCTTCTGCTTTTCAAAGTTAACCACGCCATTTAGTTCATTCAGTTCAAATGGAGAGTCTATGGTTTTCACAGACGCATTCTTGAAATCGATAGAACCTTTAAATTCAATATCTTCATCTGGAGATTTAAGAGCGCTGATATCTATATCAGCTCTTCCTTCTATTATAAGAGGATTGATTGCTTCGAAGTGTATCCTCAAGAAATCTTTGGCCGTGGATAAATCCATATCAGACTGTAACCTAATATTGTATGCAGGATTTTTGAAATTACTTATTTCGCCTTTAATTGAGAGTTCCGTCTGAAGAGCACTTATCTTGGAGTTCTTGATTACTGTTTTATCCGGAGATATCTCGAATTTTGCGTATTCTATTTTTACCTTTTCCGGTATTTGAGGAGTAATCAGATTAGCTTTTACATCATCCAAATTAATAAAATAACTAAGGTCAGCTGTATTTTTGATATCCAGGACAACGTCGGCTTGCAATTTTGCAGTCGCATCAGTGATTAAAGTTTTATCTTTTACTAAGTAAGCACCGGTTACAAGATGCGCATTAGCTATATCTGCTTTATTTGTTATGTTCAGTGAATTTCCCGTTAGGACATATTCGCTGTTGATATTATCTAGGAGCAGCGATTTTATGCTTATGGGGATATTTTTGAAGTAAGCCAAGTAGGATAGGAGATCTAATTTATTTAGTTGCGAGGATACTTTTAATTCTTTCTTTTCGAGGTTATAATTTCCGCTTAGGTTCAGAGAGCTAGTTTGAGTACTATCAACTAGAGAGCCGCGCAGATTAAAGCTTACGCCCCAAGGGTATATTTGGGTTCCTAAGCTATCTAATTTTAGTGAACGATTTATGCTAGGTTCTATGGTTTGATCTAAGAAATTTATTTCCGAATCAAAAATATCTACTCTATAAATCAGGATCGAGTAAGCTAGTGGAGTTTTATCCTGACCCATCTGCTTAGGCATAAGATCTTGAAAATTAAATTTATTATCTTGATAGCGGATGAGATCGATTTTGGGGCTATAGATTTTTATGGAAGGAAAGATTACCTTTTTCTGACTAAAAAAAGGCAAAATTAGAAAAGTTGCGGATGCGCGTTCTATCTGTAGTTGGGCATCAGGGTTATCCTTACTTTTAATGTTAACTTTATGGAAGATGATGCCCTTAAAAATGTTGAATTTAATATCTTCGATCTGAACGTCGATATTCAGCTTATCTGAGGCTTCTTGAGTTATTCTGGTTTTGATTACTTTGGGTAGGTAGGTGGTGTTTAAATAGTGAAGTCCGATAGCTGTAGAGATAGCCAGTAAAATAAGGACCAGAAGCAAAATAAAAATAAACTTTCTCATATATGCTATAAATATGCTATAAATTTTGAAAAGGCCAAACTGGCCAAAAACTATAATACCAAATATTATAGGATAAGTAAATGGTATATTTATTTTTTACAAAACCAGGGATAATATCGCATACCTAATATTTCTTTAAGATATTTATTTCTTTAAGATATTGCCAAAAAAAGCTTTGGGTGGTATAATTAACAACTTAAGAAATGGGGAATAGATATAGCGGGGCGTGCCCCGTTCCAAATTTCTGTAGGTATCTATGTATTATGTATATGTGCTGCAAAGTAAAAAAGATAAAAAGCTTTATACAGGTTTTACTAATGATTTAAATAGGCGGATTGAAGAACACAATAAGGGGTGTCAGGTTTCGACTAAACATCGGGTACCTCTAGAACTCATTTATTATGAATGGTGCTTGAATAAAGATGACGCTGTGATCAGAGAAAGATATTTAAAAAGCGGAGGAGGAAAGAAGTATTTGAGAATCAGACTCAAACATTATTTTGAAGGTTTG
>CAZFPS010000015.1:25378-28666 GCA_964520705.1 uncultured Planctomycetia bacterium
TCTTCACATATTTGAGAACTCGTAAGATTTGGAACGGGGCGTGGCTCAGTTTGGCTAGAGCGCTTGGTTTGGGACCAAGATGTCACAGGTTCGAATCCTGTCGCCCCGACTTTTGTTTTAATAAAATATAGTTTTGCGCCCGTAGCTCAATAGGATAGAGCACTTGCCTTCTAAGCAAGGGGTTGCCCGTTCGATTCGGGCCGGGCGCGTATCTGATGTCTTTTTAAGCTATTTTATGAGAGTCTTTAAGCTAATAATTATTACGGTACTGATTTTATCAATTGTTATTTATTTAGGCATATATGGCTTTGTCTGGGCAAAAGGCAATGCTATATTATCTAGCAAGTTGGAAGAGTTGATTGGCAGAAAAGTTAGCATAGGTTCTTTGTATATTATTCCGCTTTATTCTGTCTGTATTTCTGATTTAAGAATTGAGGGATTGCTTAGCGTGGATAAGATAAGGATAGAGCCGAGCATTGCTGGGCTGCTAGCTGGCAAGCTCGGATTGAACAAGCTCTTTCTTTCAAATCCAGTTTTCAACCTTGTGCGTATAGATGAAAAGACATTTAATATTAGCCAGATAATTGATTCTATAAAGTCAAAACGGTCTGGATCCGAGAAAAAAAGTAGCGTAAATTTCTTTGTGAAGGAGGCTATTGTAGAAGAGGGAGAGATAGAATTTTACGATGAGACGGTGGATCTTTATTTCGCTATAACGCCTTTGGATATGTCTGTTATTACCAGCCTGAAAGATTTTAAAACCAGAATAAATCTGGAGGCACAGGTGCTGTCCAGCAATAAAAAAGAAGTGGGTGATATTTCCGCAGCGGGTTGGATGAATATATTAAAGAAGGATATGGATGCGATATTTTATTTAGATAATTTAGAAGTCGTTTATTTTTCTCCTTATTTTAAAAAAATATTCAAGAATATTAAGTCGGGAAAATTATTTTTCAGCGCAGATATGGTATCGCGGAGCAATGATTTAACTGTAGACTGTCATTTAGAAACACGCGGTTTAAAATTTAGCGATGAAGAATCCATAATCTCTGATACTCAAGAAGATAAATTTGCTTTATTCGGTAATATTTCCGGAATAGTCTTAGATACATTAATCGGGCCGAGAGGCGGAGGGATATTTGATTTCTCAATTCGCACAAAATTCGACCGTCCTAGGCTAGAAGGTCTGCAGCTTAAGGGAAATATCTTTCAGGCACCGATTGCGAATATATTCAAGAGAGGGCCCGAAGAGGGTATAGATACGATCAAAAAGATCGGAAAAGATTTTGAAGCTATAGGCAAGGAATTTAAAGAGCAGTTTAAAGACATTGGCGATATATTCAAGAAGCAGATAGAGGATGTTGGTAGTTTAGAACCGCAAGAAGCTACTGTTGATCCTGCTGCTTCCGAGTAAGCTTTATTTCGTTATTTGAGGACTTATGGTGGGTGTAGCTCAGCTTGGTAGAGCATCCGCCATTGAAGCTTCGGCGGATGGCCGCTGATGTTTTAGTAGCGGCCACTTGACTGTGGTATGTACTACGTGTATATTTTACAAAGTGAGAAAGATGGAAGTTTATATGTGGGATCAACAAAGAATCCTGCTGAAAGATTGCGTGTTCATAATGCTGGGCACAACCGTTCTACTAAAAGTAAGGCGCCTTGGAAGCTTATTGAGAGCGAAAACTATAGTAACTCTTCTATCGCCTTAAAGCGAGAAAAGTTTTTAAAGACTGGTGATGGTAGGAGGGTTTTAAATAATTTTCTGAAGTTTGATTGAAATAGCATGGTGGGTGTAGCTCAGCTTGGTAGAGCACTTGACTGTGGCTCAAGTCGTCGCGGGTTCGAATCCCGTCACCCACCCCATTTTTTGTTTTGAGCATATAAAGCCTCCCAATCTGTCGTAGAATCAACGACTTGCGCTGGTTCTAACCGGTTGTGGAGGCTTTGTACGTCTGGGGCGACCTCTTGGATGAGGGCGAGGCTTTTATCGACCTGTATTCGAAGCTGTTTGCCACTTAGGACGAGGTTCGAACCTAAACACGAGAGAGAACATACCGCTTGTCCTCCAAAGTGCCCGCTTCGAAGCGATTTTGAGCGGATTGAGCGAAGGAAAACACTTCTTCAGCCTTTTTGAGCCATGTTTCAATGCGGCCTTGGGTATCCGCGATTAGGCCTTCGTATTTCTGTTTTTCTTGCGTTAAATCATCTTTCTTCCGGGCGTATTCCTCCGGCCCGATCTCTTCGTTTAATCGCATATTAAAAAGCGCGTCCAATTTCTTGGTGCAGGTGTCAAGATTGCGCCTGTGCGCCTGCGTGATGTCATCTCGGTCAATCTTTTCTTTGCCATGCTCTTCCTTGAGTTGCTTGATCGCCCATTCTTTAAACTGCGGAGGTATGGTTATTTTCCCTAAAACATTAAGAATTTGACCTTCAAGTTCGTCTGATCGAATAGGCGGTTCGGAGCAATCTCTTTTGATCCTTCGGGTGCAACGATAGTAAGTGTAATGATGAGTATTGCCATTTTTCTGATGCTTCGTTTTTTCTTCAGCGGTAATAAAAGCCCCGCATTCTCCACAACGCATAAGCCCGGTAAAGGCGAAGACGTGCGTCTTGGCCCGGGGGAAGCTCCTGCCGTCAATGATCCGTTGAGCTAAATCAAAATCTGCTTTGGTGATCATCGGATCGTGCTTGCCCGGATAGACCTCATCGTTCCAGAGAAATGATCCATAATAGAATGGATTGCGAAAGAGCCGGTAAAAGTTATTGCGTGAAATCTTAACGCCCCTGTTCATTTTAAGGCCCATCTCTTGGGCAGTATCAAAAAGTTTCTCAAGAGAACAGCGTGTCTCCAAAAGAATAGCCCAAGTCTTTTTCATGATCGGAAAAGAGAAGGGATCCGGATAAATCGGAGGCTTATCCGGTTGATTGTAAAGATTATTGATATACCCGACCGGAGGTTTATGCGGAAGCCATCCCTGTTGAATCTTGTTTCTCTGGCCGCGCTTGGTGTTGACGCTTAAATCAAGAATGAATTGATTGGCCATGCCAAATTCAAGGTTCATCATCAAGACATTATCCGTAGGGTGATATCCGCGTTGAAATGTCTGAATATGCCGAATAATCGACTGCTGAAGCATCCAGCTGATCGTGCCGCCGTCAATGGGATTGCGTGCCAGACGGTCTAATTTCCAGCAAATAATACCTTCTGCGCGGCCTTTGTGGATGTCTTCAATCATTTGACTGAATACCGGTCTGCCCGGGGCCTTGGCGGATTTCTCCTCGGTAAAG
>CAZFPS010000015.1:28766-29883 GCA_964520705.1 uncultured Planctomycetia bacterium
GCCGCTTCATGGATTTTTAGATATTCAGGCATAGGTTTCTCTCCTTTAAGGTTATAAAACATTATAACTTGTGTCCCCGATTGGTTCAAGTAGTTTGTCGTCTATATCCCGCGCCGCGCGCTTTTCAAAAAAAGAATTCTTTTTTGCTTTTTGACCATGACATGACATTTGAAATTTTAAATCACTCACAGACTGCGCCTCGCCTGACCCTCGGCCCAAGCCCCCCTTGGAAGGACCCATCGAATAAAGCTCAATTTTTGCCAAAACAAAGCCATCCTTCGACTCACTTCGCTCGCTCAGGACAAGTCTTCCAGCCCTTAATGCATAGATTGCAGGCGTTTTAAGAGCGCAAGGTTCTGTAAGATAGAGCGCTGAACCGCCTTCTCATACTTAATGACCTTATTCCAGTCATCCCCATCGGGCAAACTGCCTATCTTAATGGCTACTTCCTCGGCGAGCTTATTCTTAAGCTTCTGCCGTTTAAGCTCAGCGATCCTTTTCTGTGATGTCTTGTCTTGCGCGTCTTGATGTCCAGAGATCTCCTCATCTATCTCCTCGTTGCCCTTGTGTTCTTTGTTGCCGAAGTAATCCGTCTTGTCGTAATAATCGCTGATTGCCATATCAAGGATCTTGCGGATACTACCGGATTCAAAGCGCAATACCCGCCGGAGCCGCCAGTAATCCACCGCTATCTTTTCAACCAAAAGACATTCCATCTGACCTGATGGTTTCAGGCTTAAAATGAGGCCGTCCATAAGTTCGCGGTATTCCTGCGCGTCTTCCTTGCCGTCACCGGTCGTGATAACTAAGTCCTTGGCGAATATGCCATGCTTAACCGCGTTCTGTGAAACAAGGGTTTTGCCCTCCGGGGTTACCGGACCGGTTGAAACAAGCGCGTTTTCTCTGTTTGCCTTGTGCTGTTTTTCTGTCGTCATAATATAACCTCCTCGTTAATAGGGTCTTGGCCCGATATCGTCGTCCGAATACTCCTTATCATGACTTGGGACGCTTGGGTCGGGTTCTTTAAAGTCTTCTTCAAGTCTGTATTTATTATCGCTCTTAATAGTATTTAAATCTTTTCGCGCGTGAGTTGATTGAAACTGTCCCAAGTGTCCCA
>CAZFPS010000015.1:29983-32180 GCA_964520705.1 uncultured Planctomycetia bacterium
CGGTGAATAACCGTAATCGGCTTGGGGTTCCAGCCTTTCATCGGGCAATATTCAGCGTAAGCCTCTACGATCTCCGTTGTGGTAAGATCAGAATCCTCGTCTTGAACAACATTCTCTACAAGGAAATGCCGCAAACTGTCGCTTTCAGCCAAAAGCGCGTCAACTATTTTCTTCTGGTTTTCTGTCAGCAAGATGTCCCCATGCTCCTTGATGTCTTTAAGAAGCATCCCTAATCCCTGCAATGCCCAGTTAAGGATTCCACTACCTTCCTCACGGATCAATACGTCATTAAAATCAGGTATCTTTTTAGCTGGTTCCGGAGCTTCAAAGCGGATGATCAAGAGCCGCCGTCTCCACGCGCCGGTATCTCCGTCAAGCCGCACCTGCAGGCGTGAATTTGAAGTGATCAGGATGCAAAAATTGCCCTGAAATGGAAAACTGCCGGTTCCGCATTTCTGCTCTGCGTCAAACCAGTCTCCGCCGACCAAACCTTTTATTACATACGCGCCTTTTTCTGAAAGGAATTTCCCAGGCACGTCTACGCCCACGAGAAGGTTCTTTTTCAAATAGCGGAATAATTCAAACCGTTCATTGAGATGTTTTGTACGTAGTTCCGTGACGTTGTTCTGTCCGACAAGGTTTTGGATAATTAAAGCAAGCGTAGACTTACCCCTGCCCGGCTTACCGTCAAGGATAAGCAATTTCTGAGCGAGGTTATTACCCAATAAACAAAGTCCTGTATATTTTTGAAGCAGTATCGCATCGTCAGGTGTTACTGCCGGATAAAGAAGCGCATTTAAAAACCGCTCACACGTCGCGGCAGGGTCAAATGGAATCGGGCATTGATTACGCGAATAAAAGTCCGGCGAAAAAGAGCAGAAATCAGCCTCGCCGTTACCTTTAAACACGATCACGCCGTTGGCCAGATGGACGATTGTTTTGTTTCGTCGAAAGACAGCTTTTTTCTCGCTGATACCTTTAAGCTGGGCCACGATATGATTATGACTGCTATTAGTCCGCTTGCGCTCAAGCGACGGCAGGCCCTGCTGGCGGGAAACTTCAAGGATGCGGCTTGCGATTTCCTGTTTGATAACGTCCTCTGAGATAATGCTGTAAAGTCCGTTCTCCGGATTGTAGCGGTAAAAGGCGCGTTCATCCGGCTCAAATAGTTGAATATGTTCGGTCTGGTGCAGGCTCGCCCAAAAAGTTTGGTTTAGAGCTGTCACGCCGCCGTCTTTGCTTAAATAGTACGGCTCGCCATATTGATTGATCAGGTGTTGTAATTCCTGATTGATAACTGGATCTGAATCTTGCGAGAGTGTCCATTCGGGGTATTCTTTCAAGAGATCCAGAAACGCTTCACGTGTGCCGCCTATCGCTAACCAATCCGAGACATCTTTAATCTCCGCGCCTTCAATATCAGGCATTTCTATCAGCCTGACCGGAATACCTGCCGAAAATAATTCGTTTGCCACAGTCTCGGCGTGCGCCCAGCCCGACTCATCTTTATCCGCCAGCACTATTGCCTCATGACATCTTTTTAATGTCTCTGTATAAGTGCTTTGCCATTTACCGGCGCCCATAGGACAGGTGGTAGCAATAAACCCCAAAGCGGCAAGATTGTCCGCGTCCTTTTCGCCTTCACAAATAAATATCATTCCGTTATTTTTAATCGCCTGCATAATCTCCGGCAGATGATACAAAACCGGCTCAATGGCATCAAACCACACAGCGTCCGGATGTGGAGGAGTTGCCTTATCTACGGAAGCGTTCCTGACTTTATAATAGTTATTTCTCTGATCGTCTTTTTGATACCATCCTTCGGACAATCCCCAGACGAAGCCGTCTTCAAACGGCCTGCGTTGTGAAAAGCCTTTGGGCTCAAATCTGACAACCTGAAAAAGCAAACCTTCAGCCGCGTCATTATAGTCATAGATTTTTTTAACGTAGTGGTTATTCATCATTCACGTCCTTTTTTTGGTAATTTAACGGATATCCCAAGGTGGACTTAACGAAGCGTATGAGCTGATGTGCCTGCTCCGCGGCCTCATCAAACGGAAGCTTCCTGCCGTAGGTCTTTAAGTAGATTTCCTGAAATTCTTCGATTGCCTGTTTGGATAGCATAATTTTCCGCCTTCACCTATAGATGGCGAAAAATCACCCTAAAGGAGATAAATTCTTAAAACAGTGTATAAAA
>CAZFPS010000016.1:0-17533 GCA_964520705.1 uncultured Planctomycetia bacterium
TACCAGCATTATTATCAGCATCATATAATACTGAATGTTTTATACCTAACTCCCTAAATAAATTCATATATCTATGGATATTTTCTTTCCCCATCGCATTTAAGATGTAAATTTCTTTATTAGACAATAATATTTCTCTATTTTTAATCAAATAATCTATTAAAAACTTCTCTGAAGCCCCTTCGCAAACTAGCACAAAATCGGCAAAAAAAGCACAACATCTATCTGGGTCTAACCATAAAGAATATCTTAACGCCTCTAACTCCAAATCTTTATCTTCTATTTTTTCTCCTAAAATTTCTTTTAATTCTTTATTAGTTTTTAGAATAGAACTCAATTTGGATTTAGTAATATAATAAATTTTCGTCTCGCCTTTATCTTTATCTTTGTAAAGTTTTAAAATTGAAGATAGATTATCGATGTTCCTGCTAACAAAATGTGAAGAATGTGTTGAAGCCAAAACCTGCTGATCATTTCCTTTTGAGAGATCCTCTAAGCTCTGATTCAATATTTCTTGCTGTGCAGGATGTAAAAATGCTTCCGGTTCTTCAAAAAGAATTAATGTAAAATCTGGAAAGAATTCTTTCTTTTCTTTTTTACGCGGTGGCTCGTTATATTTTGTAGATAATTTTATTAGAGAATAAATTAAATGCCGTTGAAGTCCTTGTCCGAAAGAATCTAAAGGCATCTCTTGATCTTTAAAGTGTTTATCCATTAAATAATGATTCACTAAATTCTTTACTATTTCTTCGGGTTTGATTTGATTAATTCTTACTCCGAAAACAACATCCCAGTTTTCAATCTCTTTATTCACATCATCGATAAAACCCTGTATTGAAATGCCATCCTTTGATGTATCAACTTTAAATTTATCGTTAAATTCAACGAATGACTTACTTAAAGCCTCAAATGATTGGCTATTTTTGACAACCTTTCTTACTACAAAATTTAACGTATCTCTAAAAGCAGAAGGACCACTTAATTTTGCGTATTCATCTACTTTGGCAACTTCTGGAATATAAATTACATTTCCTAATTTTGCCTCAGAGATATTTTTAGCTCCGTAGAAGAGGTTGTTCGAAAGCTTACCTTTTTCATAGGCGTAAATATTACTTTGATTAGATTTTACTCTTTCGCGATGCTTCAAATATTTTCTTACCTTCAAGGAATTATCCTCTTGCTTATACTCTTCTTTCAAACCGGTGAATTCGTCGTTTGTCAAATGAAACTCAATTTCGAACCAAATTTCTTGATCTTCTGTTTTAAACTTAGGAAAGTCATTGCTATCGAGCTTTTCTTTTTCATAGAAGACTCTTAACGCATCAATAATATTTGTCTTACCTACGTTGTTTGCGCCGACCAATAGCGAATAATTTATTAAATCAAAATCTTGATGTTCGACAGAACGAAAATTATGTATTGTAATTTTCCTGATTTTCATAGCTATCTAAAAATCCTCCTATACACCCTCAAAATCGCCTCAGGAATAGGGGATAATTTGATTTTTTGTCTAATATCAGCGAATTCTTCGTCAAAGGTTTCATCGCTTAAGGAAAAAACATAGATACTGAATTTGGCTTTTCCGCCGGAGGCGGATCCGCCTATGGCGGATATTGCTTTTTTAAATGCTGATATTGCCAATTGGTCAAAAATTATACCTGTATAATGATTACTATTCTTAAAAATCTTAAATTTCTTTTGGTTTACGACAGACTCAAATGTTCCCTCTCTTATGCAAAGCATCTCTGTTGCTTCTTCAGTTAATTTCTTTTTGTTTTTATCTGTTGGCTCTGCATTAACAAAGTCAGTTTTGAAGTATTTGAGATTACCACCTAAACCTTCTATTTTTTCTTTTCTTAAATTCTTGTATCCTTCTATTACTTTCCGAATTCTAGGATAACAAATATCGGTAGCAATCTTTAATCCCCTACCATTATTATCTTCATTGTTGGTACAAAGAATAAACTGTCGATTACCGCCATCATCTTCGTTTAGTTCTAAAACTGCGTGTCCTGTGGTTCCGGTCCCAGCCATAAAATCAAGAATAATTCCTTTATTATCAAGAGAGAAAATAATAAGTCTTTTCATCAACTCCTTGGGTTTAGGATTATCAAATACACCTTTAATCCCTAAAATATTATCTAGATCTTGTTGCGCTGATTGCGTAGAACCACAATCTTCTAGAAGATTGGGTTGAGCGGAAATGGTATCTCTATCTTCAAAATCATAGATTTTTAACTTTACAATTCCCTTTTCTAAAATAAACCTATTATTCAATTCCAGCTCTTTGGCTTTTTCCTTACCAATTTGCCATCGTTTACCTTTTCTTGGTAGCTGTCCCAAAATCTTAAATCTCATAGATTCTCTAATATAAGAACCAACATTTTTCTTCTCAATTATAGTGGCTCTATATCTGCCTAAATCATCTAAGAAGGGATAATCTCTCATTTCTTTCTTATAGATTCTTGGCTTTAGCTTTGCCAAAGGCGCCTTGCCATAACATAATATGTACTCTGTTAATGAGCTTACCTGAACTCCCTCAACATTCGTAGAGGTGCCTTTTTTCTTCCACAAAAGATCACAGATAAAATTCTTTTCTCCAAATAAATCTGGACTATCCATCAACAGCTTTAACTGTGCTACTTCATTATCATCAATAGAAATAAAAATCACCCCTGTATCTTTTAATAAATTCTTAGCAAGTCTTAAACGCTTCTCCATAAAAGAAATCCATTTAGAATGACGATAACCATCTTCCACATCAACATATTTGTCATTAAAAACAAAATCTTTATTACCCGTGTTATATGGTGGATCAATATAAATAACATCAATTTTGCCAGCGTGGGTATAATTTAAAACCGAAAGCGCGTGATAATTGTCGCCCTCTATTAATAGATTTACTGGCTTATTTTTGCCTGCCTCGCCGTCAGGCGGGTCTGTAATTATTTCTTTGTTTTTCACTTCTTTTAATACCGGCAATTTATCTTTGCAAAGCTCAACTACATCTTCGGGTTTATCTTCCCACACCAACCCATATTTCTTGCGCTTCTCAAGATTCTTAACTCTTGTAATCAATTTTTCTTTGGACCAATTTTGATAATTATTCTTTTTCTTCATTTTTACTCTTGTCTTGTCATCCTGAACCGCCTCCAGATATCCTTAATAACTTTTTTTCAAGCCCGGTTCTATTTTTTCCGTATCAATCTAAATTTACCAGGTGTTCTTCTATTCTTCTAGGGACGTTCCCGAAATCATTCGGCAGCCTGTCCCTAAATATTTCTACTCTATGTTGGCAAGATTTAAGATAGGTGAGAATAATCAGAAATGTCCCTATTTTCGACGTATTTATTTCAAGCCATCTGTAATTTAGCTCTAATTTTCTTGCTTATTTTTTTAGATATATGCACGGTTCTAAATTCCATTCTATAACCAATTGCAAGAAGCATCTTCGCTACGTCTCTAATATTACTAAAAATCCCCTCTTCGAGTTTAGAAACATGCTGTTGAGTAACGCCCAACATATCGGCAAGCTCATCTTGAGTAAGATTGTGTTTAATACGAAAATCGATGAAGTGTTTGGCTAATTTCATTTTTTCTTGCTCAAGCTCATAAAGTTCCCTAAAATAAACATCTTTTAATTTCTTGGAGAGATGTTCCTTTACGCTCTTTAAACTTTGCTTCATGATATTGCCCTCCTCTTTTTGAGGTTAGGTACTGTTTTTTCTAATTAAAAATTCTTCTTTTCGACTCTTTGCAGTTTCTAACTCTTTCTTTGGAATCTTTTTTGTTTTTTTCTTAAATCCATTTAAAAAAATTATCTTATTTTGGTAGAAAAAATACAGTATTCGAATTGTCCCTTCTTCACCAAAAAACCTAAATTCGTATATATCGTTATCTATTTTCTTCGCATGAGGAGCAGGCAACCTTGGCCCATACTCTTCCAACCAAGGAATCTTTGCAAAAAACTTTCTCTGTGTTTTAAAATTTAGCTTATTAACAAAAGCTTCTACAGGGGACCGTCTACTTCTAGTTTTAAAATAAAGACATTCAAAATTACTCAAGCTGCTACTCCTTCGAGGCTACTTAAAGTATACAACTAAATAGTTGTATAGTCAAGCCCTTTTTAAACATTTTTAGAAAACGCTTTCCTTTTAGGGGACGGTTCGTTTGGGGACACATCACTTGATTTATCTGTCCCTTTTTCCTGAACCGCATCCAGATATCCCTAATGTGTTTTTGAGATTCGCTAGCCCTTCGCTCCGCTCAGGATAAATTCGGTCAATAAACTTACATCCCGTTGGTCTGTAAGTTTAGACCTCATTTAAACTCTCCCTGGGGTCAGTTGTCAGTTAATTTTCAGTTTCAGTGCTCAATTAGCTTCTATCCCCTAACAACTCCGGCCTCTTCTTCTTGGTGACTTTATAGGCCTGTTGTTTGCGCCACTGGGCAATCTTTTGGTGATCGCCGGATAATAAAACCTTGGGCACCTTATTTTCTTTGAAATCTGCGGGTCGGGTATACTGCGGATACTCCAATAGGCCGTGGCAGAAACTCTCTGATTTTACAGAATCTTTATCCCCCAACACCCCGGGAATTAATCTTACTACCGTATCCACTAAAACCATTGCCGGAAGCTCTCCGCCGGTCAAAACATAATCTCCAATAGAAATCTCTTCATCAACCAAATGTTCTCGCACTCTCTCATCTATTCCTTCATAGTGCCCGCAAATTAAAATTAAGTTTTTGCACTTAGATAGCTTCTGGGATATTTTCTGATTTAAGGTCTGGCCTTGAGGCGTAAGCAGAATCACCTTTGACTTCTTTCCTTTTAGTTTAGACTTTATGGATTTTACCGCCGCGAATATCGGCTCGGGCTTAAACACCATTCCCGGACCACCGCCGAATGGTCGATCGTCAATCTTTCTATGCTTATCTTTAGAATGCTCTCTTAAATCATGGACAACTATATTTAGAAGTCCCTTTTTCTGCGCGCGCTTTATAATAGACTCACCCAAAATCAGCCCAAACACTTTAGGAAAGATAGTTATAATATCAATTTTCATTTTGCGCTCCCGATAAGATTAGAGAATTTATTCAAAAAATTATCTTTAAATTCTAAAAATGTACCTTGTTCTATAGATTCTCTTATGCGACGCGTAAATGTAATAAAGAAATGTATATTATGCAAAGAGGCTAAGCGCAGCCCCAACATCTCTTTAGAATTAAACAAATGCCTTAAATATGCGCGAGAAAAATTCTTACAAGTGTAACAATCGCACTGTGAGTCTAGGGGCTTTGGATCATTCTTATACACTGAATTCCTTATTGTAAATTTTGATTCCCAGGTAAACACAGTACCGTTCCTACCGTAACGAGTAGGAATTACGCAGTCAAACATATCCACGCCAGAAGCTACCGCCTCTAGAATATCCTCAGGCATACCGATACCCATAACATAACGCGGCTTTTCTATAGGAAGATTCTGCGCTGTAAAAGAAAGAATATCGTATCTGATGTCTTCCGGCTCACCCACGCTCAATCCACCAATGGCATAGCCGGGAAAATCTAAATCCACAAGTTGGCTAACGGATTCCTGCCTTAAATCCTTATATGTTGAGCCTTGGACAATGCCAAACAATGCTTGATTCTCTGGGCAATTTAACTTTAGGTACTCTTCCTTAGAACGCTTGGCCCAAGAAGTAGTTCTTTCCATGGCGATTTTAGCCATCTCAAACGTAGCCGGATACTCGATACAATCATCCAAGGGCATTATAATATCCGAACCTAATACGCGTTGAATTCCAATAACCTTTTCCGGTGTCAAGTAGTGCTTTGAACCGTCTATGTGCGACTGAAACTCCACTCCCTGATCTTTAAATTTCCTAAGTAGCGCCAAACTAAATATCTGATATCCCCCGCTATCTGTAAGCAGGGGTTTTTCCCAAGACATAAACTTATGCAATCCACCGACTTGTTCAATTATATCTAGCCCAGGACGTAAATATAGATGGTAAGCGTTGGCCAGTAATATTTCTGCTCCGCATTCATTTAATTCCCTCTGGGAAATAGTCTTTACAGAAGCCTGAGTGGCTACGGGCATAAAAATAGGGGTCTGGACTACGCCGTGCGCTGTAGCGAACTCTGCGCATCTAGCCTGAGAATTCTTATCTTGGCAGGCAACTTTAAAATTAAACATTATTCTGGCCAATGTATTTTATAGACAAATACAGAGTTTCCTTCGGGAGTCTTCTCTTCTAATACATTACTAAAAAACTCTAAATCTGTGCCTTTTAGGAAATACATCCTTACAAATATACTTTTAGCAAGATCTTTATCTAAAAAGATGCTCTGATATTTGTCATCGTCAGTTTTAAATATTAAAACAGAAAAATCAAGAGTGCTATCCTCTAAAATATCTTCCTTTAAAACACCATCTTTAATATAGATTGCGCTGTAAGGAACTCCGATATCTACCCTTGGACCTCTAAAGACATAAGCGCTATAGTCTGATAAATCAATAACTAAACCATTGTCAAAAATTATCAGGCTTTCGTCATCTTTAAATTTATCAGAAATAGATTCTACATCTATAACATCCATTCTGGAAATCCATCCCGGAGCATCTCTGTCGCTAAGCAGGCTTACTCCGCTCCACAAACTTGCAGCCTGTTCATTTGTGTATTTGTGTTCTTGTTTGAGATAATTCATGAATTGATTAGGATTGTTTTTGGGAGCATTTATCCAGATATCTCCTTTTTTAAAGTCCCAATTACCGATATGAGAAATAGAACGCATTTTGCTAATCATATCATAAGAGGCGATGAAATAAGCTTCAGGAATGTCTTGAGCAAAAATAAGCGGAATCAGCTTATCTATCTTTTCGCTATCCATTGATTCTTTAAGATATCTGCGCGCCTCCGCTTCAGATAACTTTACGCTATTTAACAGAATATCTACAGAATCAAAATGACTAAAACCGTATGATTTCAACAAATCAAATGCTTCATTCTTGGATATATCTAACATACGCAAAATACCCACAGCTTCCTTTTCATCATTTGTAGTTAAAACCTTGGCCATCCAAAATGCAATAGGGCTATTTTGAGTCTTACCGTCAAATAATACCCTTCTTTGAGCTACAGCCTTAAACCAATGCCCGTAATCCCACCATGAATTTATTATGGCTGTATCGCTAGAATCATTCTTGATAAAGGTAAGGCTATTATGCCAAGCGTCATTCATCATGGGAAATTTATAAGTCGCAATTCTTAAGCTCCTGGTAACATAAAAAGACACGAATAAATAGATAGCAGTTATCAATATACCCAAAACAGCAAAGTGTGTCTTTTTAGGTAGCTTCGAAGATAGATTAAACGCCTGGCGTATTATTCTATCAAAGACTATCCCAAACATTAAACCTAGGGGGACTATCAACAAAAGCGCAAACCTTATAGCACTAAGAGAGGCATAATACAGAACACCCAACCAAATAAATAAACAGAAGAAACCAATGCCCAATTCCCTATTCCTGATTATCTTTTTTGATAGAACTAAATATATAGAGCCCAAGATAGTGACAAAAAATACGAATATCCCTCCTAGCTCTAAAGCAATTCTATAAGGAGCTACCTTCTTTAGCTCGGCCACTGTAAGAAACACATTGGGCCAGTTGTCTTTAGGCACTTCTTTCAAGGCAAAAATAAGCTTACAGGGCTCGGAAATGAAACTAAAGCAGCTCTGCCTGCCATTGAATATACCTACAAATAATAATCCAGTAAAAAACAATGAGAGTATCCAGATAATATTCGTCCGAAATAAGACCTTGTCGCGTTCTTCGGATAAATAATCATTAAAAATAAACACCACGCCAGAGATAATTAATAAATCAAATATATACCACCACCCCTGCCAGATACTTGCATAAATTGAACAAGATACTGAAAACAACATAAGGCCGATGACTCTGCGGATAATACTTGTGGACTTGAATACAAATAAAAAGGCACCAAAAATTACAAGAGGAAAGAATACGCTATAGATATCGGTATCTAACCACTCCCACATGCTGCGTTTTAGTAGCAGAGGAGAAAAGTTAACCACTATCGTGGCAAAAAATGCTGCTATATTGCTCTGGCTTAACAGCTTAGTTATGAGAAATGTAAAAATAACCAGAAGGACAGAGAAAACGAGAGGTATAAAATATAGGCCGATTTCATAATCTATATTGACTAGCTTCAAGAAACTAAATATTTTATAAATAAACTTTCCGAAGAATAAATGCGCACTCTTAGAGAGTGATTTCTCAATAGGCATATCAACTAAATCATCATAATCATGCCCATCTACAATCCTATCCCCGATGTGTCCTTTTTTAATCAAATTATCAATGAGTCTTAGCCAATAGTAGGAGTCTATTCCAAACACGTAAGTATAGCCATTTCTATTCCTATAGAATTTCTTTTTTTCGTTGGCCTTTTCCTTAATCTCCTCTTCTATTAAATACTTATTTCCTTTAATATAGTTTTTATAGGATTTGGCGATTAATTTATTTTTATTTGCTAAGGGGAAATTAGCAAATTGTTTATTTATGGCATTTCGAATTTTAACTAGATGCCTATTGTGAATTTCTTGCTTGGCTACCTTATCCATAGCCGGAAGAGAAATTGCATGCATCCTTAGGAACACAACGAATAAAGAAAGCAATAAAATTAATCCACAGGTAACAGTCCTATTGGTCATTTTCATAATTTTACCTTTTTATTAAGTTAAGATATAAACATGGCATCGCCATAACTATAAAAGCGATATTTCTTCTTTATCGCTTGCGCGTATGCCTTTTTTATGTTAGTTAAACCTGCAAAAGCCGATGCTAATACATAGAGAGAGCTTTTGGGTAAATGGAAATTTGTAATCAAAGAATCTATAATATTAAATTTAAACGGCGGATATATAAAAAGGCCTGTATTGCCGGTGATGCTATTCTTTATTTCTTGATCAGAGATTATCTTGTCTTTGTTCGCCTCTAAAGTTCTGCAGGTAGTAGTTCCTACAGCAACTATTCTGTGTCTATTAAGCTTTGCCTCCCTTATTAATTTAATTGTGCGAGCGGGAATTTCAAAATATTCTTCATGCATCCTGTGATTTGAAATATCCTCCTCTTTTATTGGCGAAAAAGTTCCATACCCAACATGTAAAGTTATAAAAGCGATTTTTGCGCCTTTCTTTCTAATGTTGCTAATTAAGGATTCTGTAAAATGCAATCCGGCGGTAGGCGCAGCAACCGCTCCTTTCTTGTGAGCATATACTGTCTGATACCTAGTTCTATCCAAAGAAAAATCTTTTCTTTTTATGTACTGAGGTAAAGGCACATGTCCTACTTCGCTCAATTTAGACAGCACTCCTCTTTTATTGAATTCAATTATTCTCTTATTAAAATCGACTACCCTAAAAGATAGGCCATTATTATTTATACTTATTTCTTCTCCGGATTTTAATCTTCCCAGAGGTTTAATTAAAGCCTGAAAACGCCTGTCGTCAATTTTGTTTAACAGTAAAGCCTCAACCTTGCCCCCGGTATTCTTTCGCTGGCCAAATAATCTAGCCAAAATAACTTTTGTGTTATTTAATACCAGAAGGTCTCCGGAATTAAGATAATCTATTATATTGTAGAATCTCTCATGGACTAATTTGTTTTTAGTCCTATTCAAAATTAATAGCCGAGATTGATCTCTTCTATCTAAAGGAAATTGAGCGATTAAACCCTTCGGTAAATTATAATCAAAACTTGAGAGTTTCATATCAAACAGAAATTACTTTTTAGAAAATAACCAAAAAATTAAAGAAAGAATGACGCTAACCAAAATACAAGTAGTAATAGGAAAATAAAAAGAGAAATTCTCCTTCTGGATATGTACGTCTCCGGGTAACTTCCCTAGAAAAGGCACTCTGTCAACCATCATCAAGACTACGCCGATAAGTGCTACGCAGGCACCTATTATTACAAGAATTTTTCCTAATTGTAAATTTAGCACTTTGCTTTTTCTCTCTTGCTTTTACTTCTTTCTTCCAAAGAAGCTAGGCACCCGCAGTATTTTTGACAATATAAACCTAGCTGCTTAGCCTGATTATGGGCCTGTCTAAACCCAGGACGAAAATCGCAAAACAAGAACTTAGCACTTGAACCTTCGGATATCTTATCTCCGAGTTGTTTTATAACCTGCTGATCTTGATATGGGCTAACCAGCAAAGTCGTGGTAAAGAGATCAAATTCCTTATCTAAAGCAAATTGGTGAGTCTTTTTGAGCCTCAAATCAAAGCATCTTTTGCATCTAGCGGTTTTATCCTTAGCTGTCTTTATGCAATCAACATACGAGTCTGGCTGATAGTCAGCAAAATAAACTTGCCTGCCAAATTTATTTCTAAAATCTTCTACAGCTTCTTTTCTTTGGGAATATTCAGATTGTGGTTGGATATTGGGATTACAAAATAGGCCTTCTACTTCAAAGCCATGTTTGGTTAAATTTTGGAAGGGATAAATAGCACAAGGCCCACAGCAGATATGCAAAAGAACCCTTTTCATTTCTAAAATAATTCTTTTTGTTTTAAAGAAGATCGTGCGCCGAAGTGTTTATGGGCCAGATCGGTTACTTCTCTGCCTCTGGATGTCCGCCTTAAAAAGCCTGCCTTGAGCAAATATGGCTCCAAAGTATCAACTATTGTGTCTGGCTCTTCATTAAGCGTCGCTGCCAAAGCATCTATGCCTACCGGACCACCATTATAAGAGTCTATGATTGTAGAGAGCAACTTTCTGTCTATGGCATCCAAGCCTGCTTTATCAATACCGATACTTTTTAAAGCCTTATCGGCGATATCTTTGGTAATCTTATTTTGAGCTTTTACTTGCGCATAGTCTCTTACTCTTCTCAAAAGACGATTTGCGATTCTAGGTGTACCTCGAGAACGATTCGCGATTTCACGGCTCCCATGTTCATCGATATCTATACTTAGAATCTTCGCTGAACGCTCTATGATAGACATTAAATCATCGGCATCATAAAAGTCAAAGTGATGAAATATGCCGAATCTTGAACGCAGCGGAGCTCCTAAAAGTCCACTGCGGGTAGTAGCTCCTATTAAGGTAAGCCGTTTTAAATTAAATTTTATTGTGCGGGCGTATGGACCTTTATCGATTACAAAATCTATTTGAAAATTTTCCATAGCCGGATATAAAAACTCTTCTACAACTTTTGAAAGACGATGGATCTCATCGATAAATAAAATATCGCCTACTTCTAAATTCGTAAGTATGCCTATCAGATCTCCCGCGCGCTCAATGGCCGGTCCGGAGGTTGCAGTAATCTTAGTCCCCATTTCGTGAGCTATTATGGAAGCAAGGCAGGTCTTGCCTAAACCAGGAGGACCAGATAGAAGAATGTGCTCGATAGGTTCGTTTCTCTGTTTTGCAGCGCTGATGGAAACTCTTAAATTTTCTACTAATGTCTTCTGCCCGATAAATTCATCCAGATTAACTGGCCTCAAAGATAAATTGACAACAATATCTTCCTCTGTCTCCTGCGGTACAAAGATACGATCTGTTTTACTTTTATCCTGCGTCATTTATCTGTTTAAACGGTGGTTTCTGCGGATTGATTTTTTATCGATTCAGAAATGAGAGCTTTCATATTCTCCGTATTACGCATAATCAAAATATCTTCAAAAATCCCCTTCTGGAGAATGGTAACTTCCTTAAGCCTTATAAGTTCTAATATAGCCAAAAATATAGCAATAATCTCAAACTTGTTCTTGGCATCTCTAAATAAATCTTTAATATAAATTTTCTGCTTATTAACTAAATAGTGTAGGATATCATGGACTTTTTCTTCAATTGTGAATTCATCTTTAATAACTTCAAGAAACAACTCTTTAGGGACGTCTTTCAGGGCCTTTGTAAAGGCGTTGATCAAATCAAAAAGATTTGCCTCAAAATAAACTTCATCTTGATGAACTATCTCTTTTTGTGGACGGACAAAATGCTCCCTGCGATACTCTTCTTTTTCTCTTAATAGGTACGCTGCTTCCTTAAACTGTTTATACTCTAATAATCTCTTTACTAATTCTGCCCTCGGGTCTAATTCTTCTAGTTCTTCTTCCTGAGGAGTTTCATCAGGTGGCAGGAGCATTTTAGACTTTATCTGCATCAGGGTAGCGGCCATTACAATGAATTCACCGGCGACATTTAAATCAAGTAGCTTCATTAACTCGATATACTCCAAATACTGCTTTAATATACCAGATATTGGAATATCGTAAATATTAACCTCGTTTTTCTTTATCAGGTACAAAAGTAAATCTAATGGACCTTCAAATATATCTAGTTTAATCTTATAAAATCCCATTTCCTAGTGCCCCTTTTATTTCTGTAATTGTTTTACTGGCAAATTTTTCAGCTTCCTCTCTGCCCTCTCGAAGTATATCATTTACTACATCCTTGTGAGAAAGATAATATTGCCTCTTTTCTTGAATGGGTTCAATTTGTTCAACTAATATCTGGGCTAATTTTGCTTTACACTCAGTACAGCCTAATTCTGCCTTAGTGCACCAATGAAAAACATCTTTGGTCATATCGGATTTGAAAACTTCATAATAACTACAAACATTGCAATGTTTAGGATGTCCGGGGTCGGTACGCTTTATCCTCTTAGGATCCGTGAACATTCTAGATACTTTCTTTTTCATTATCTCTTTGGAATCTGATAGAGCGATAGCATTATCATAACTCTTGCTCATCTTGCGGCCATCGATACCTAATAGCTTAGGAAATTTTGTAAGAAGCGCCTGTGGCTCGACAAACACATCTTTTTTGTAAAGACTCTTAAATCTTCTAGCAATCTCTCTGCATATTTCTAAATGCGGTAGTTGATCTTCTCCTACGGGAACATAATTCGCTTTATAGAGCAGGATATCCGCCGCTTGTAATACAGGATATCCTAAAAATGCATAGTTGGAGACATCTTTGGATTTCAATTCTTTTTTCTGTTCCTTATAAGTAGGACAACGCTCCAACCACCCCAAAGGCACTAAACAAGATAGTATCATATAGAGCTCTAGATGTTGCTTTACCTGAGATTGGATAAAGACTACGCTGGATTTTGGATCAATCCCGCAGCTTAACCAATCAATTACATTATCTATCGCAAAATTATTGATTTCGGAGGGATTCTTGTATTCGCTCATCAGAGCATGCCAATCTGCAACCATAAAAAAACATTGATATTCCTTCTGCAGAGCACACCAATTATTTAACGCACCAACCAGGTGTCCTAAGTGCAATCTTCCTGTCGGGCGCATCCCGCTTAAAACTATCTTCTTCATCTTATTCTAAAAAATTTTATAAGGTTCTGGCTATTTTCTCAATAGAATAAGCTTCGATGATATCGCCTTCCTTATAATCGTCAAAACCAGCCAGCGATATCCCGCATTCAAAACCCTCTTGAACTTCTTTAACATCATCCTTAAAACGTTTTAGGGCAGATATGCTTCCTTCAAATAATATTTTGCCTTCGCGCGTAAGGCTCATTGTAGCCTGCCGAGTAATCTTACCTTTCTGTACTGCGCAACCTGCCACCACCCCAGACTTAGATAACTTAAACACTTTACGTACTAACGCCTTGCCTACAAAATTCCTTTTAATCTTTGGAGCGAGTAAACCCTCTAGCGCAGCCTTGATTTCACTAATCAGTTCGTAAATAACTCGATAAGTACGTATATCTACTTTCTTATTTGCAGCTAGTTCCTTTGCCTTATTATCCGCAGTGACGTGAAAACCAATAATTATGGCGTTAGAGGCTTCGGCTAAAACAACGTCGGATGAATTTATCGGGCCCATGCCTGAGTGCAAAATATTTAATTTAACTTCCTGACTTATCAATTTTGCCAAAGACTCTTTTATAGCCTCAAGAGAACCCTGAACATCAGCTTTTAAAATAAGATTTAAATCCTTTATTTCACCTTTCTGTATCTGAGAATATAAATCTTCTAAGCTTATATGTTGTGGTTCCGGATTCAATCTCTTCAGCCTCATACGGGCTTGTCTCTCTGCAACGATAGTCTTTAGTTTCTTATCGTCGTTTAACACATAGAATTTCTCCCCGGCTTCAGGCACTCCGGAAAAACCAAGAATCTCTGCAGCAACGCCAGGAGTTACCTTGTCTATACGCTGCCCTAAATCGTTAATCATAGCTTTAATTTTACCGTGATGCATGCCACAGATGATATTATCTCCTGTTTTTAAAGTACCACTCTGTACCAAAATCGTCACAACTGAACCCTGTCCTTTGCTTAATTTTGCCTCCACTACCACACCAGATGCAAAATTATCATAAACGGCTTTTAATTCTAGCATCTCCGCTTCCAGTAGAATCATCTCTAATAGTTCATTAATGCCTTGTCCATCCTTTGCTGAAACGCCCACAGTTATGGTCTTGCCTCCCCAATCTTCCGGATTAAGATCGTGTTGGGAGAGCTGCCTCTTCACTTTCTCAATATCTACATTAGGCTTATCAATTTTATTGATAGCAACTACTATAGGTACATTAGCCGCATTAGCATGATCTATAGCCTCAATTGTTTGAGGCATGATACCATCATCAGCTGCCACTACTAAAATCACGATATCTGTGATATTTGCCCCTCTTGACCTCATGGCTGTGAAGGCCTCATGACCAGGCGTATCTAAAAAAGTAATTTTACCTCTACCTGTGTCTACTTCATAGGCACCTATATGCTGAGTGATACCTCCGTGTTCTCTATCTACTATCTTAGACCTACGAATAGCATCTAAGAGCGAAGTCTTACCGTGATCGACGTGACCCATCAATGTAATTACAGGTGACCGAGGCAAATACTTTTTATCTGAATCTTCTACATGCGCTTGAAGTAAAATCTCTTCATCGGTCGCCTTTTTAGTGTATTCAAAACCAAAGTCGTAAAGCGTCTTTTTAACTATCTCCTCATTTAAACTTTGATTAATAGTAACAAAAGTTTTCTGTTTCTCAATTAAATACTTAATAAGCATACTAGTTCTTTCTTGGATTCTAATTGCTAAATCTTTTACGGTGATAGGGAGATCTAACTCTAAGGGCTCAAGGTGCTTTTTTATCGCGGGGGCCTCTTCCTTAACTTCTTCTATCTCGGCCTTCTCTTCTTTGACAACTTCTTTGAGAGGAACCTTAGCGGATTTTGGGGGCTTCTGTATTTCCTCAACAGAAACTACAGGAGGCCTATCAATATCTACAGCCTGTTCTTTTCCCAGAATCTGGTCTTTGAGAATTTCTTTCTGTTTAGGAACAAGAATCTTTTTCTTGGTTATCCCTGAAGTGCTTTTCTTAGAGACAGTCTTCTTGGCTATAATTTTATTCTTTGGCTTAAAAGGCTTAACCTTAGTAGTAACGGAGGCCTTGCTAGCTTTTGCCTGTTTTGCTGGCTTAATCACCTTTTTCAATTTAGGCTCTTTGCTCTCTTTTTTCTCTGACTTCTTGCTCTTCTTTATCATTTTATTATTTAAGTAAGTTTTTGGCTTCTTTGATTATCTTCTCTGCTTTCTTGCTACCAACACCTTTGATCTGACTCAACGTCTCTGGATCAGCGTTAGCTAAAGACTCTAAAGTAGAAAATCCGGCTTCCACTAATGTGCTTAATATTTTTTCGCCTACACCGCGAATATCAGCTATACTCTGTTCTTCCTTCGAATGAGCCTCTTCTTTTTCCTCTGGCCTCGTTCTTATATCCAATTCCCATCCCGCCAACCTAGAAGCGAGCCTTACGTTTTGACCCCGCTTACCTATAGCTAAAGAAAGCTGATCCTCCGTAACAATGACCTCTGCCTGCTGTTTTTCTTTATCTAACTTTATTTCACTAATCTTAGCGGGAGATAAGGCAGCATTAATATACTCTTTAATATTATCACTCCAACGAATGATATCTATTTTCTCTCCCTGAAGCTCAGAGACAATATTTTTCACTCTGGAACCGCGCATTCCTACACATGCACCCACACAATCTACTTTTTCGTCTTTTGACCAGACAGCGATCTTTGTTCTCTCCCCAGGCTCACGGGCAATAGCTTTTATCTCCACTATACCCTCAAAAATTTCTGGAACCTCTAACTCAAAAAGTTTCCTAATCATACTAGGATGCGTACGAGAAAGTATTATCTGAGGGCCTTTCGGCTCTTTTTTTACTTCCAATATATAAGTCCTTATTCTATCTCCTTGCCTAAATTCTTCCTTAGGTGCTTGCTCTCGGCGTGGAACAATGCCTTCTGTCCTGCCAAATAAATCAACTACAATATTGCCTTTTTCAAAACGATAGACATTCCCACTCACTATGCTACCCACCTTAGAAATAAATTCATTATAGATAACATCTTTTTCGGCTTCTCTGAGCTTCTGTATCATAACTTGTCTGGCGGTCTGAGCAGCTATGCGACCAAAATCCACTGATTTTATCTCTTTCTTTTCGCAAAACGCACGAATCTTACCGGTCTCCCTATCGATTTCTACGCTTATATTCTGGGCATCTTTAGCGCCAATCGCCTTTTTAACCGCACTAACCATGGCCGTCTCTACAACGCCAAGCAAAATCTCCTTATCCACGCCTTTTTCTCTCTCTAAATGGTCTAGAATCGCTAGTAATTCACTACTCATAATATCACCTGCTTTGTTTTATTTATTTTTGTAAATGGAATAAACAACTCGTCATTTTTATTGTTATCAATAAAAATGCCTGTATCGTTAAGTTTAATCAACTTTCCCTCATACTCTAATTTATCGTATTGTTTTTCCTTCAAGAATATATGTATTTTTTTGTCTAAAGCGCGCTTAAAATCCGCTGCTGTCGATATTGGCCTATCTAATCCGGGCGAAGAAACCTCTAGGGTGTATTTTGTGCCAATAATATCTTTTTCCTCTATTAATTTACCGATATCCCTATTAAGCTGTGTGCACTCGTTGAGCATAATGCCGCCTTCGAATCTATCAATTGTAAATCTTAGAATCAACCCATTACTAGAATTTATACTTTTTAATTCTATTAATTCAAATCCTAAAGGATCAAGGATTTTCTTCACGCTATCTTCAATCAAGCCTAAGGTGCTTGCAGTTAACATATTTTATTTAAACGAATCTTTTATTGCTGAATCTATTTTGTCGATATCGAAAAACTTTACCTCTTTCGTCTTTCTGGACATTATCTCCATCTTTTTTTCTTTTAAGAATTTATCGCCGATAGTAATTCTATAAGGTATGCCTGTTAAATCCGCATCTTTAAATTTTATCCCGGCCCTTTGATCTCGGTCATCCAAAATTACTTTTATGCCCTTTTGCTTTAAAATCTCATATACTTTTTTCGAGGCATCGAATATAGTCTTATCTGAGACATTAACTGGAAGCACCAAGACATCATAGGGAGCTAGTTCTTTAGGCCAGATAATCCCGTCCTTATCATTATTTTGCTCAATAACTGCAGGTATTAT
>CAZFPS010000016.1:17543-31523 GCA_964520705.1 uncultured Planctomycetia bacterium
GCGGCTAACTCCTATCCCATAGCAACCCATAATAACTGGCTTTTCTTTTCCGGATTCATCCAAGTATTTTAATCCAAAAACATCGCTATACTTTGTACCTAATTTAAATATATGCCCCACTTCCATAGCATTTATTTTAAGCAGATCCTTTTTGCAGTGAGGGCATATGCCGGTTTTAACTTCCTGTTCGCTCTGCATAGCGCCGCATATCTTACATTTATATACGATATCCTCTCCGCTCTCCGCTGGTATCAAAAATTCATGAGAGATATCTCCACCAATTACGCCCGGATCTGCTTTGATGCTTATAAAATCAAGCCCGCACCTTCTAAATATATTCTCATATGCCTGGTGCATCTTGTCATAGATTTCATTTAGACCTTCAATATCTTTATCAAAACTATAGGCATCTTTCATAATAAATTCGCAAGCCCTAACCAGACCGAAGCGAGGTCTTAACTCATCTCTATATTTTGTCTGAATTTGATATAAGGTCACAGGCAAATCTCTGTATGACTGAATATAGCGGGAAACTAAATCTGTAATGACCTCTTCATGCGTCGGACCTAAACATAAACTCCTACCCCTGCGATCCTTGAATCTAATCATTACCTCGCCAATTTGCTCATCTCTGGCGGTCTTTTGCCAAAGCTCAACGGGTTGAATTGCCGGCAGCAATAATTCCTGCGCACCAGTAGAGTTCATCTCTTCCCTGATAATCCTATTTATATTATCTAAGACTTTTAGCCCAAATGGCAAATAGGAATAAACACCAGAAATAAGCATCTTTATCATGCTCGTTCTAAGCATCAATTTATGGCTTATCGATTCTGCCTCTTCTGGAGACTCTCTTAATGTATAAATAAAACTTTTCGACCAATACATACTATTTACCTATTGAATAGTTTCTTGGTTAATTCTTTATTAGCTTTCCTTAATTTTTTTATAAATAGAGGTACTTGACTATTCTTCTTCCATGTACCAGTAACACTATCCGCCTCTGAACTGTCTTCTCCCGCCTCAAAATAAAATATATCACTTAATACTACATCGTTGTCTTTGTATTCTCGTACTTCCGTAATATGGGTAATTCTTCTTGAACCATCAGATAATTGATCCTGGTGTACAATAATATCTATAGCCGAAGATATTTGCTTTCTAATAACCCAAACCGGCAACATTACATTAGACATGGCAATCATGGTCTCGATTCTGGTGATAACTTCTTGTGGCGAACCAGCATGAATAATAGCCATTGTTCCGCCGTGGCCGCTAGAGATAGCCTGAAGCATGTCTAAAGATTCATCCGAGCGTATTTCTCCTAATATAACTCTGTCTGGACGCATTCTCAGCGAATTTCTGAATAGGTCTCTGATAGAAATCAAGCCCTTGCCCTCAATATTCGCCTGCCGAGTCTCTAGTCTTACTATATTTTCCTGAGATAACTTTAACTCCGCAGTATCTTCAATTGTGACTATCCTCTCGGTACCAGGGATATATCCTAAGAGTATATTTAGGGTAGTGGTTTTTCCCGTACCAGTAGCCCCGGAGAAAATTATGTTTAATTTTGCTTTTATGGCTGCAGCAAGAAAATCAGCCATTTCTTTTGTCAAGGTATTCCTGGAGACTAAATCATCCAAAGACTTAAGTTCTTTTAAGAATTTTCGTATGGTGATAGCAGGCCCTGTCAGTGAAAGTGGCGGAAGAATAATGTTTATCCTAGAACCATCCGAATAAGAAATATCCACATAAGGATTTGATTCATCTACTCGCCTCTGCGTTAAGGCGACCAGCTTATGAATTACCTGCATTAAATCTCTCTCGCTATCAAATTTTTGAGTTGACAGTTCTGTTTTTCCGCCACGCTCTATATAAATTTTGTTAGGACCATTAACCATGATCTCGGTAATCTCCGGATCATCTATAAGGGGCTTCAACGGTCCCAAGCCTATGATGCTTTCCATTATCTCTCTAGCAATATCGTCTCGCACCTTAGGGTTCCTTAAATACTCCCTCTCTTTGCTGGGCAGTGTCTCAACGATCTGATCTATATAGTACTTGATCTTGCCCTCATCGATATTTTCTTTTAGTAAAATATCGTAATCTGTCATTAATCTACGTTGAATTATCTTTCTTAAATCTTCCATCTTAATTAACCTCCGTTTAACTGGCTAATCAATGTATCAACACAATCCCTCTGACTTATAGTATCAATAATCTTGCCTTTTTTAAAGAGAATTCCTTTTTTTCTACCGAAGGCAATTCCTATATCAGCGTGCTTTGCTTCCCCTGGCCCATTAACCATGCAGCCCATTAGGGCAACGGTTAAATTCTTTGAATTTTTACTATTCATTCTGTTTAATCTGGATGCTAATTCTTGAGCCTTCTTTTTCAAATCGACCTCACAGCGCCCACAGGTAGGGCAACAAATATAGCTTGGCCCAAACTTTCTAATGCCTAAAGTTGACAAAATATTCTTTGCAACATTAACCTCTTCTTGGGGATCCCCTAGCAATGATACTCTTATGGTATCGCCGATACCCTCCATCAATAATACCCCTAATCCTAAAGACGATTTAATAATTCCGTCTTGTAGCAATCCCGTAGCGGTTATTCCTAAATGCAACGGATAGTTATGCAACTTGCTCATTTTTCTATACGCTTTAATTGTCTCAAACATATCAGATGATTTAAGAGAAATCACTATATTCTTAACCCCAAAGCCCTCGAAAGTTTTTATACAATCCTGGGCCTGTTTTACCAAGGCATCTTCTGTGCTATTTGATTTCAAATATTTATCCCGCAAAGAACCTGAATTAGCCCCTATTCTTATAGGGATATTTCTTTCCTTTATCTTTTTTGCTATTTCTCTTAGTTGATTCTTCTCAAAAATATTACCTGGATTTATACGCACCTTATCTATTCCGGAGTCAATAGCTTCTAAAGCAAGTTTGTAATTAAAGTGTATATCCGCAACCAAAGGAATGTGAATTAGTTTCTTTATTCTGGATATCGCCTTTGCATCTTGAATATCTTTAACAGCCACTCTTATAATTTCACAGCCTATATTTTCTAAATTCTTAATTTGGTTTAATACAGCCTTCAGATTCTTTGTAGGCACCTTGGCCATAGACTGAATCAGTATCGGATTATTGCCACCAATGGAAACTTTACCGATTTTTACAGTCTTTGTATTTTTACGTTTTATTTTTAGCGCCATTTTGCTAACCAATCAAGAACCTTATCCAAATAACCATATCTTGTTAAATCATTAAAAAGAATAAATACAGCTAAAATAATAATAAAACCAAAACCAACATCGCTGATTTTCTGCTCAACTTTTTCGCTAACCGGCTTTTTGCGGATCTTCTCAATGCCTAAAAATAACAGATGACCGCCATCTAGAACCGGTATGGGCAAGACGTTAAAAATAGCTAAGGCTAAACTAAGCATGGAAGTAACATGCAATAAGGCATTAAATCCATATTTATAGGCCTCGCTGGTTATATTATATATTCCCACGGGACCAGTAACCGCTTCTTTAAAAGAAAGATGACCAATAATAAGCGAGAGTATCGCTTTAAAAGTAAAATATGTCAGTTTAAGTATATTAAATAGACTCACACCGAATGCCGCAAATATATTATATCTCTCCTCTATAGCATCTCCCGATGGAGCGATACCGATAAGGGATACTTCTCTCTCTTCGCCAAATAAATCCTTCTCTATCTTCTTTAGGGGAGTTATTGCGTACTCTACTTCTTTGCCTTCGCGCAATACTTTTACTAGAAGATCACCTTCACTAGTCTTGTTTTTAACATTATCTAACACCTCATCCCAATATTTTACCTGCTTACCATTAATTTCAACTATCTTATCCTTTTCTAATATCCCACCCTCTGCAGCGGGCATATCTTCTATGACTTGGCCTACTGTGGTATCCATCCGCGGAAAACCTATACAGTAGACTACCCAAAGAAATAAGAATGCTAAAATATAATTAAACAGCGGACCGAAGAAAACTACTTTGGCTCTCTCGCCTGGACTTCTAGAAAAGTATTCATGTCTTTCGCCTTTACACTCCTGTCTGCTGTCACCGGCTAATTTTACATATCCGCCAAAAGGTATGAGACATAATTTAAAACTCACATCTTGAAATTTAAAACCGAACAACTGCGGACCAAAGCCAAGAGAAAACTTCTCTACCTTTATGCCCATTCTTCTGGCAGCGATAAAATGTCCCATTTCATGCACGAAGATCAATATACTAATTATTATTATGAAAACAATAGTATTCATCTATTTTTTGATTGTTTTAATCAACTCCCTGGTTTGTACCCTTGTAATTCTATCTAGTTCTAATAAATCTTTAATTCTATTGCTGTTTCCGATATTTCTATATTTTTTAAGCATCTTTTCAATTACAAAAGGTATTTTTGTGAAACCAATCTTGTGGTTAAGAAACGCCTCCACAGCTTCTTCATTAGCTGCATTTAATACACAAGGCAGCATATTATTTTTGGATGCGGCATAGTAAGCTAGTTCCAGACAGGGAAATTTATCTAAATCCGGTTGACGAAAAGACAAAGACTTTAGCTTTGAAAAATCTAACCTCAACTGCCCGTTGTTATTCCAGCGTTCAGGAAAACTCAATGTATACTGAATTGGAAGCTTCATATCAGTCACTGCCAACTGACCCAATACAGAGCCATCTATAAATTCTACCAAAGAATGAATTATGGCTTCATGATGAATAATAACTTTTATTTTATCTAGCGGCATATCAAATAACCACTTAGCCTCAATAACCTCAAGGCCCTTATTCATAAGCGTGGCGGAGTCTATGGTAATCTTTTTCCCCATCTTCCAGCGTGGATGGGATAAAGCTTTTTCTGGAGATACCCGATGCAGATTATCTTTTGTGTAATTTATCAACGGACCGCCTGATGCGGTAAGATATATAGAATTTACCATACTGCGATCGTACCCCTTAAGACACTGAAAGATAGCATTTTGTTCGCTGTCAATGGGAATAATTTGAGACTTCTTATTTCTTCTCAATTGCTCATTTACAATATGGCCAGCTACAACTAGCGACTCTTTATTGGCCAAGGCTATCTTTTTGTTGGCCTTTATAGCCTCAAGCAACGGTAGTAGCGCGATGCCACCAGCAATCGATATCACAACCGTGTGAACGCTAGAAAGTGATGCTAGTTTACAGATTCCATCTAAACCAGATAAAACCTTAACATACCTTAATTGACTCTTAAGCCGCTCTGCTCCCTCTTTATTGTAGACAGCCACAAACTCTGGCTTAAATTTTTCCGCTTGCACCTTAAGCATTTTTATGTTGTTGCCGGCACAAATACCGATAAGGCGGAATTTATCCGGAAACTTCTCTATAACCTTAAGGGTATTTACCCCTATGGATCCAGTGGAACCTAGAATAACTATATTTTGTTTGCTCATCTTAAATCTATATTCTTATTGAGGTAATGCTCTATATATGTAAAAATAAAATACGGGAGCAGTAAATAGAAGGCTATCGACCACATCCATGACCCCGCCTATACCGGGAATCACCTTGCTTGAATCTTTTGTAAGACAGTCTCTCTTGATAAGAGATTCTGACAAATCGCCTAACTGACCGATTATGCCCAAACACAAACCAATAAAAATCAAATGCGTAAAAGAAAAAATTCCGATCTTAGGCAGGAAAGAACTACAAGCCAAAGCTGCCAAGACCGCAAAAAATAAACCTCCTACAGTACCTTCAATGGTCTTTTTAGGGCTTATTCTGGGAATAAAGGCATGTTTACCAAATCTGCTTCCGATTAGATAAGCGCCGATGTCGGTGGCTTTTGTAACAAATATTAAAGTACCCAATAAAACAGCTCCGTAAGGCAACAGCCTAATTTTGACGATAAATGAAAAGAGCCAAGAAATATAAAGTATACCGAAAATGGTAATAGAGATACTGAACAAAGCTTGAGAGTTGTCCTTTTTAATAATCTGCAGACCAAATAAAGAGATTAAACCAATAACCACAAATAACAACTCCCAACCTTTAGTCAATTCGAATCTATAAAATATAGAAAGAGGAATTATCAATCCTACAATAGTGCCGAAATACTTATATACCCTTACGCCTTTTTTCTCTACCAATGAGAAAAATTCGTATAAGGCGCCCAGTGTAAGCAGTGATACCACAATAATAAAAGGAAGGTCAAATAAGACGGCTGCGATGGTAATGCCAACTAAGACTATCGTACTAAATATTCTATGCGTTAGCATGTATGTCCCCAAATCTTCTTTCTCTCTTTTGAAAATCTTTTATAGCCTCTTTCAAATCTTCTTTAGTAAAATCTGGCCAAAATTTATCACAGAAATACAACTCAGTATAAGACAGCTGCCAGAGCATAAAATTACTTATACGCATCTCTCCACTGGTGCGAATTAACAAGTCTGGATCTGGCAGATCTTTTGTGTACAAAAATTTAGAGAACTTTTCTTCATCTAAACTCTTAATCTCTAATTTATCATTTACTACATGACTAGCCACTTCTTTTATTGCCTGTACTATCTCAAAGCGTGAACCATAATTTAGGGCTAGATTAAGGACGAGGCCAGAGTTATATTTTGTTTTCTCTTTGACATCCGCCAACAACTTTATGATATTTGCAGGGAACTTATCTGTATCTCCCATTGTCGCTAATTTAACATTGTTATCCATAAGTTTCTTAAGCCTGCTCGTTAAGAAATAACTCAATGCCCGCATAAGCATGGCAACTTCAACTTTTGGCCTCCTCCAGTTTTCTGTAGAAAACGCATACAGGCTTAGCACTCCAATATGCAAATCTGCTGCTACCTCGACTATCTCCTCAACTACATCCAAACCTTTCTTGTGGCCGGCTGTTCTAGGCAGATGTCTTTTTTTCGCCCACCTGCCATTGCCATCCATTATTATAGCTATGTGTTTAGGCATCCTGTTTTTATCTAGCATAACCATCTATAAAATTTTTATTTATGTACTTTGTAATCTATATCCGGAAAGATATTATCTTTATATTCAATATCGCTCAGCCAATTTTCATCGATATCATCCATCTTTATACTCTCATAAAGCCTATTGAATCTATTAATATGAGTCTTCGTTCGCTTAACCGCATAATCTACATGGGTTCCTGTGGCCATGATAAATGCCCAGTCTGAACTCTGAGCTAATAACAACTCTCTTAAGGCTTGTTTTAATGCTCTCTGCAATATTCCGTTTGTCGCTGGAAAAAGTCCGACCAGCTCTGTCATCCTTTCAGATGCCTTATGTAGATGTTTATAAACCCAGTCATTTGTGCCTTGCAGCCAGACTTCGCTATAGCCCTTCCAGCCCCAACTAGACATCGATGGAGTAATCACCTGGTTCTTGGAATTTTGAGCCAAATACTCACTTGGCGTAATCAACTTGATATCATTTTGATCATAGACAACTTTTCTAATAAGAAAATCAATCCAATTAGGCCCCTCAAACCACCAGTGACCAAATAACTCAGCATCATAAGGAGAAATAATAATTGGCTCTTTGCCCATTATATTATATAGATACTCGGCTTGTTTCTGGCGATTGAACATAAAATTCCCAGCATGCTCGGCAGCTTTTTCCATCGCTTTCTCTGGAATGTATGGTTCCTTATAATTACCATCGCCCGTTATACGATAGTATTTGATACCCGTATTCTTCTTTATGCCATCGGGATGTATATACGGCTTAATATAATCAAAATCCAAATCAAAACCTATGTCTCTATAGAATTCTCTATAGCAGTAGTCACCAGGGTAGCCCTCAACAGATGACCAGACTTGTTTAGAAGACTCCATATCTCTGCCGAAGCAAGCCACTCCTGATTTACAGTACACCGGCGCAAACACTCCGTATTTTGGACGAGGACTTCCATGCAGAATACCGTGTGAATCAACTATAAAGTATTTTATCCCAGCTTCCTTTAATATCTGATCCAGGCCCGGCATATAACCACACTCCGGCAACCAAATACCTCGAGGTCTTCTACCAAAATGCTTTTCGTAGTGGTCAGCTGCAACTTTTACCTGGGCCCTTATAGATGGCCTACAGACATCCATAAGCGGAAAGAAACCATGTGTAGCACCACAAGTAATAATCTCGACTTTACCTAAATCCTGAAACTTCTTGAATGCCAAAACAATATTTCCTGAATATTTTCTATAAGCCTGTCGGATTTTTATGAAGCGGTTTAGATACATAGAAGAAAGATTTTGGAAGGCAGGCTCAGTGCGAGTTCTTTCTACCTCCTTATAGGCCAGCTCTACTAATTTATCTAGATGATTTGCGGCTCTAGTCTTAAGCAAATCATCGGTTAACATCGATATCAAACTCGGAGACATTGACATCGTTATACGGAAATCAACACCATCTTCCAGTAATTTATCAAAGACCAAAATCAAAGGAACATACGTTTCTGCTATGGCCTCATACAACCAATCCTCTTCCAGAAAATTAGCATACTCTGGATGTCGCACATAAGGCAGATGACTGTGTAAAATTAAACAAAGGTACCCTTGGTTCATATCTAGTTTAGCTTCTCAATTGCCCTTTTGTCTTTGAGAATTCAGCCTAAGGCTGATTCGCCTCAGCAAAATTGGTGAGGACACTTAGCTAAAAATCATTTCTTAGCTTTTGAAACAAATCCCGAAGAAGAAATATGTTCTCCAATTCTTTTTCTTTTACCCCTAGGAGAAGAGCCGGATGGACCAAAGCCGTATAATTTAAAAAACTCCTCATCTGGCATCCACCACTCCTCATCCACAATCCAAGAGGGCCCATCTAGAGGAGTAGTTATTGTATTAGAACGTAAAATTAAGATAAATCTTCCGTCTCTTAGCTTTAGACCTAAATCCACACAGAAAGAACGGCCGCTGGAAACATTAATATACCAATTATCCGCCTCTGGACCAATCGAGATATCAAAATAACGATGTGCATTAAAACCATTAAAAATAATAGAAGTCACATCATAAACCCTTAAAACCCAACTCGCCTGTAAATACTCATCACCAAAAGACTCTTTAAGTTTATCCTTTGTTAAATTGGCTACCTCCCAATAACAATGAATCCACCAAGGATCTCTGATCTGGATTACGATTCTATCTTCTCCGTAACCAAATGGTAGTTCTTGCGTAACCAGCTTATGCCCATGAGCACTTCTAGGCCAATGAGAAAACTTCGACTTTTCTATAGTTATCTGCTTGGGCTTGCTTGATTCTTTTATTTCTTTGGAAAGCTCTGGTTTTTGAGGATGTTGGAATTCAATCTTTCTCTTAAATATAAATCCAAGAACACGAAGCAATAAATGAAATATTTTAATAATTAGTATCCTGATCATATTAATTATTTTTTTCAACAGTTTCATTATATTCTCCTTTTATCTTACGGCATACTAAAAAGGGGGACTTTTTATCCCCCGTCAGAAATACTCAAGAATTAATGCAACAAGACTTAAATCATGGCTATCTTATAATTTTGCCCTGGGATAAAGCTTGTCTTAAATCTTCTTCTAGCTGATTTTTAAGCAGAGTCATTGCTTTCAATTCTAACTGTAGGCTGTCTACGCTTTCTTTCTGCTTGGAAGACGCCTGTTCAAAATCTGCTATCGCCTGATCTTTTTTCTGAATTTCTAAATCTTTATTCTTTACGGCTGAAGTCAACTCCATATTCTCACTTCTCAACTTGCTTACCTTTTCCTCCATATCTAATCGAAAGGCCATCTCCTTCTCAAAAAGCTTTCTATTATCGTTGGCTTTCATATTGAAATTAAAAGCAAGCAAAAAACCAAGAATCGCTAAAACAGCTACAAAAAAGAAAATTGGTTTCCTAATCTTATTATCCATATCTTTTCCTATAACACTCATGTTTGACTACTGCCTATCTATTTATTTTAGATTCTGCATTTGCTGCTCTACTTTCGCATTGTCTAATTCTCTATCTTTAGCCAAATTTGGCAATATCACGATTTCGACTCTACGATTTTGTTTTTTACCTGCTGCTGTTTTATTGGAAGCGACTGGCCTATATTCTCCGTAACCGATAAAAGACAATCTTTGCGGATTGACACCTTTGCTTATAAGGTAATTCAATACGCTCATAGCGCGAGCACCGGATAGCTCCCAATTGGATTTCCAGCCAGAATGCTTAATCGGCTCATTATCAGTATGCCCTTCAACTCCTACAGTCATATCCAAAGCGCTATCCAATAATACCGCTGCTACTTTGTTTAGGCTGCCGAAAGCTCCTTTTTTGATATCGTCTTTTCCTGAATCAAACAAAACTTCGGATAAGAATGTAACCACCAATCCTCTATCTTGCATAGAAAGGCTCACTTCTTTAGATGCTATCTCTTTTTGCAATCTTTCTTCTAAGATGGCCTTGGATTTGCTTAAATCGTCAATCTCTTGGGAGAGTGTACTGATCTTCTCTATATCGGAGCGTCTGCCCTTTTGGAAAATTACTGTACATCCCACAAAATTCAGTAAAATTACAAAAATCAACAAAGTTTTAAAAAGACTGGCCATTCTCATAAAATCCTCCTTTTAATTATCTTTTTTATAAATAAGATTTAAATTACTGATTAGAAATGTAAACTAATATTTACACTATAGAAGCGTGAATATAAAATTATCACAATATAGCAGTTAAGTCAAGGGATATTTAAGGTCTAAATCTTATAACCTCAATATTTTAAAATAGTTTCTTCTCTGCTTGAACCTACAGAGACAATCTTTATTTTGCTGCAAATTAGATCTTCCAAAGCCCTGACATAGGTTTTTGCCTGTTTGGGTAGATCCTTAAAATTCTTAATCCCCCTAGTAGATGTCTGCCAACCAGCAAAAGTCTTGTATATGGGCTTAATTTTATCTAAAGAGCCTATTTCCTGCGGAAATTCACGGAATATCTTGTTTTTATATTTGTATGCGGTGCAGACCTTTATGGTCTTTAGCCTATCCAAAACATCTAATTTCATAACTGCGATCTCTTTGGCGCCATTAATCAGCACAGCGAATCTAACCATTACGGCATCAAACCAACCGCAACGTCGCGGCCTGCCGGTTGTCGCACCATATTCTTTTCCCCACTCCCGCACAAATCCCATAAGCTCATTATCTAATTCAGTAGGAAAAGGACCTTCTCCTACTCTAGTGGCGTAAGCTTTAACCACACCGATTACTTTATCCATATATACTGGAGCGAACCCTGTCCCAGCACAAGCACCTCCGCTGAAAGAGTTAGATGAAGTAACAAATGGATAGGTACCGAAATCGATATCTAAAAAGGTACCTTGGGCACCTTCAAAAAGAATAGACTTTTTAGCCTGCAAGGCCTTATTAAATAGAATACTGGTGTTGGTTATGTATTTTTTTAGAATCTTACCGTAAGCCAAATACTCTTTATATACTTGATTGAACTTAAAACCGGGGTGGCCAAACGCCTTTTTGAAAATGTCATTCTTTTCTCTTAAATTATCCTTTAGTTTCTTCTCTAAATTTTCAGGGCATAATAAATCTTTTACCCTGATCCCGCAGCGCGAAAATTTATCCACATAGCAAGGCCCTATCCCTCTGCCGGTTGTACCGATTTTGAATGCGCGCTTGGACTCCCTAAGCTGATCTAAGATTCTATGATATGGGAATATTACATGGGCAAGCGCTGAAATTTTTAAATTGTTATTAATATGAACACTCTGCTTCTTCAAAGTAGCAATTTCCTCAACCAAAGCCTTAGGATCGATAACTACGCCGTTACCAATGACGCAAGTCTTATTTTTATACAATATTCCCGACGGGATGAGGTGAAATATATATTCCTTATCCTTTATAACCACTGTGTGGCCGGCGTTGTTGCCGCCCTGATAACGCACAATATAATCGACATCCTTAGATAAGAAATCAATTACCTTGCCCTTGCCTTCATCTCCCCATTGTAATCCTACAAGAATTATATTCATTTTGTATGCCTCGCTACGGTGACATTGTAAAAATCTGCTCTGCTATATTAGGAAATTTTGCGATAAAAAGTAGTTCAACTTCAGTCAGAGGTTTTTGATTATGCACATTTGCATATCTAACTAGATCTAAAACCTTAGCCGCTTCTTTATCATCTTTAAATTTAACCGCCAACCTATCGTATACATTTCTAAAGCCCTTGATGCCGGAATACTCACCTGCAGTTATGCTCCGGCCTGTTTCAACAATCTCAGGATTGCCTCGGCCAAGCTCTTCAAACTCGTAAAGCTCATAATTACGTCTGTCCTTTAGGGCTCCATCGGCATGAATTCCGGATTCATGCGCAAAAGCATTCGCTCCTAGCCCCGGTTGGTTTATAGGTATAGGTACCCCAAAGGCAAAAGAAGCATATGTACAAAGCTTCCAAGCCATCTTTAAATTAATCTTGCCGCCTAAATGATACTTTCCACGCATACCGCTGCCATATTTAATAGACAGTATCACAGAGATCAAATCTGCATTTCCTGCACGTTCACCCATGCCGTTTACACAAGTATTGATATAACCGTCTACTCCAGCATCGTTCGCTGCTTTTGCGCCCATGATAGAATTTGCCACAACCATACCTAAATCATTATGGCAGTGTACCTCTATGCCTATCTTTACAGCACTAGCTAATTCGCTTATACGCTCATAAATTGAAAAAGGTGAGTCATAACCAAGAGTATCACAATAGCGTATACGACTGGCTCCGGCCTCCTTAGCTGCCTTGGCAAATTCGACTAAATACTCCATGCGAGTCCTAGAGGCATCTTCGGCATTCACTCCTATACTCTGGGCGCCTAAAGATTTTGCCGCTTTAACCGCTCTTACCATCTCTTTTATGACTAATTTATGGTTGAGCTTACCCTTAAATTTATGCACGATCATCTGATCTGAAGTGGACATCGATAAGTTAACGTGTTTTAATTTCGGCACTCTCTTAAAACCATCCTCCACATCCTTGGTGATTGCGCGCAGCCAGCCTTCAAGTCGCATAGGCTTGATGACTCCAGCTTTCACCAAATCTAAATTAGCATTCAGATAATTTGCCTCATGATGAGTCGTAGGAAATCCGAATTCGGATTGAAAAATCCCTAGGTCATCAAGATAGATATTGATCATCGTCTTCTCTAATTTAGACAGACAAATCCTAGAAGTCTGCACTCCATCCCTATTAGTCACATCGATAATATAAATTTTTGGTTTTGGGCTCATAATCTTCTCCTTAATGACGACATAATTTACGAAGTCTTAAGACGACGTAAATTATGAGTCGGAATTAACCCCGCCGCATTCTTACAGAATGTAAGAGGTGGGGTTGAATTCGCCCGCCACAATTTCTGGCGAGCTCATTCAAAAAGTTTCTCTAACTCTTCAGCGCTGGGCACTCCTTCGGAACTGAAAATTTCCTGATTATTAATCAAAAATGTTGGCCCAAACACAACTTCTAGCTCTTGAGTCAGCTTAATAAAATCTTTCAATAGTTCCATGCCTTCCTGTGCGCGTGCGCAGTCTTTAATTTTTCCTGAATCTATATCAAATTTTACCGCGCAATCATCCCACCAGGAACTTCCGATATCAGAAAGGCGGCAAGATAGATAATCCCATAATTTATCTGGATAGTGCTTATTTATACAAGCTGCTCGTAAAAACTCTTCAATTTCATATTTTTCGCCTTTAGCCATCAGACCCAATTTGGGATCCTCCACCGCCAGAAAATTTAAGCGTATATCCACTTCTGTATTCTTTTCTTTAAACTCTTGCAGCACTACCAGTGTTTCTACAATGTTTTTTGAGCCTATATCAAAAAATAAATCCAATCTATTGGGTATTTTTTCTCTACCTACAAAAAATGAGACGCCGGTAAAACCCGGCTCTAATAAATAATAACCATCGACCTTTTTTGAGATT